>JASHRB010000407.1 GCA_030037575.1 Candidatus Sulfotelmatobacter sp.
GGGAAGATTCTCGACTTCGGCCTCGCCAAGGTCACCACCGCTCCCGACGGCATCACGCAGACCGGCGCCACGTCGGACGATCTGACTGGAACCGGCTCGACCGTCGGTACCGTCGCATACATGTCGCCGGAGCAGGCGCGCGGGAAGCCGCTCGACTCGCGCACCGACCTGTTTTCTTTTGGCGCGGTCATTTACGAAATGGCGACCGGAACGCTGCCCTTTCGAGGAGACACCACCGCGGTTCTGTTCGAATCCATTCTGCACAAGGCTCCGGTGTCGCCCGTGCGCTTGAATCCCGATCTTCCTTCTGAACTCGAGCGCATCATCAATAAGGCTCTCGAAAAGGACCGCGACCTGCGCTACCAGCACGCTTCCGACATGCGCGCTGATTTGAAACGGCTGAAGCGCGAAGTCGAGTCGAGCGGGACGGCGGTCGTCAGAGACGAGTCTGAACCGGTCGTGGTCGCGCCCCCGGCAAAGCGTGATTCGAGCGGCCGGCATTCAAACGCTGCAACATCCGGCTCGGCCGAAGTTCGGCAGCCTGTAGGTAAACGGAAGCTCCCATGGATCGTCGCCGCTGTGACTGTGCTCGCTGCGGTCGCGGCGTTCGTTTTCTACTACACCCACCGCTCGGCGCCGAAGCTGACCGAAAAAGACACGATCGTGATCGGCGACTTCGCCAATTCCACTGGCGATGCGGTTTTCGACGACGCTCTCAAGCAAGCCTTGAGCGTCTCGCTGGAGCAATCGCCATTTCTCAACGTGCTTTCCGACGACAAGGTGACCGCCACGCTCAAGCTGATGACGCGGCCGGTGAACACTCCGCTTACTCCCGATATTACCCGCGAACTCTGCCAGCGCGCCGACAGCAAAGCATATATAGCTGGTTCCATCGCCAGCCTGGGCAGCCAATACGTCGTCGGACTGAAAGCGGTCAACTGCCTCACCGGAGACACGCTCGCACAGGAACAAGCCACTGCTTCGGGAAAGGAAAAAGTGCTGGACGCGCTCGGCGAGGCCGCGGGAAAGCTGCGCGGGCAGTTGGGCGAATCTCTGGCGTCGGTGCAGAAGTTCGAAGCGCCTCTGGCGCAGGAAACCACGCCTTCGCTGGAGGCGCTGAAGGCGTTCAGCATCGGCCGGCGTACGCTGCTGGAAAAAGGCTCCGAGGCGGCGCTGCCATTCTCCTTGCGAGCCATCGATCTCGATCCCAATTTCGCGACCGCGATTGCAGGCGTCGGGATTATGTACAACAACCTCGGCCAGACCACGCGCGGCGAGGAGTATTTGCGCAAGGCCTTCGCCCTGCGCGACCGCGCCAGCGAGCGGGAGAAATTGCACATTACGTCGATGTACTACATGGCCGCGACCGGGGAGATGGATAAAGCGATCGAAACCTTCCGGGAGTGGGAGGAGAATTATCCGCGGGATGATGTCGCCTTTACCAACCTGGGGTCGCTCTATGCGACGGTGGGCAAGTGTGATCTGTCGATCGAGCAAAGCCGCCAAAGCGATCGTCTGAATCCGGATAATGTGATTACCGCCGAAAATCTAATTTCGTGTTTGATCTCCCTGGGCCGATTCGACGAGGCGCAGGAGGCCTATAAACAGACCCTGGCGCGCAAGCTGGATGACGACACGCTGCACACCCTGATGTACGGCCTCGATTTCGTGCAAGGGAATGCGAAAGACATGGTGGACCAGGCAGCGTGGTTTGAAGGCCGGCCGGAATTGCAACAAGAGGTATTGGGGATGGAAGCGGACACCGAGGCTTATGTCGGACATCTGGCCAAGGCGCGGGAGATGACCCGCCGCGCCGTCGAGGGCGCCCTGCACGCCGACAACAAGGAGTCGGCGGCGGTGTGGCAGCTGGACAGCGCCTGGCGCGAGAACCTCTTGGGCAACCCGGAGGAAGCCAAAAGGCAAGCCCTCGCCGGGTTGGCGCTCGACCGCGAAAGTGCCAATGCCCAGGCGCTGGCCGCCCTGATTCTGGCGCGAGAAGGAGACTCCTCCGGAGCGCAGAGGCTTATGGAGGATGTGAACAAGCGATATCCGCAGCACAGCCTGGTTCAATCCTACTGGCTGCCCACGATTCGCGCCCAGCTTTCGCTAACCGCCAAGGACGACCCGGGTGCGCTGGCGCAGCTGCAAAACACCTCCGGTCTGGAGTACGGCTCAGTGGCAACCAATGAAGTCAACTCCTGTCTGTATTCCGTCTATCTACGCGGTGAGGCTTACTTGGCAGCCGGGCAGGACGGAGCGGCGGCCGAATTTCAGAAAATCATTGACCACCCGGGCGTGGTCTGGAATTGCGTGAGCGGCGTGCTGGCGCATTTAGAGCTGGGCCGCGCCTATGCCCGCGCCGGCGACAAGGTAAAAGCCGAGGCCGCATACGAGGATTTTCTTAGGCTGTGGAAAGAAGCCGACCCTGATATTCCTGTCCTCAAAGAAGCCAAAGCGGAGTTTGCCAGGCTGCAATAGTTCGACCGCCAGCGTCTGAAATCTGCACAGACTTCAGACGGAGCCGCTCCATGAGAGCCAATTGATTAAGCCCGGAGGATCGGGTAGCCTGTTGCCCATTCACAGGAGTTCCACCATGAAGACCCTGCTTTTCTCCACACTTTGTCTCGTTCTCGCTGTGCCGTGCCTGGCGCAGGACGTGGACGACCCTGCGACCAAGGACGACATTATTCTCTTGTTCCGAACCATGCATTCCCACGACATGGTCCAGAAGGTCTTGGCGGTTCAGTCGCAAGCGATGCGGCAGATGTTCCAGGAACAGCTCGACAAGGGAAAAACGGCTTCCGCGGACTCCAGCGCTCGCCTGCAGAAAATAATGGATCAATTCATTAAGGACATGCCAATCGACGAAATGACCGAGGCCATGATTCCCGCATACCGGAAGCATTTCACTCATGGCGACATCGAGACCATGAATGCCTTCTATTCGTCGCCGGTTGGACAGAAAGTGATCCAGGAGTTGCCTGAAGTGACACAAGAAGGCCTGCAGGCGATGATGCCGCTGCTGTACAAATACCTGAACGACTGGAAGGGCAAGATGCAGCGGGAGCTTCAGCTGGAAACCAATCCGACGAATACGCAAAAAGCTCCGCCCGCGAACAACTGAAAGGATCGGGGGTCAGTTTAGATTTGGGGGATCGGCAGGTTGGGCGTGAGATCCTTCGGCCCTCGCCCCCGGCTAAAGCCGAAGGTCTACCAGAAAATGCGGCCGTTCGGGATGACGCGGACAAAATTTGAT
>JASHRB010000408.1 GCA_030037575.1 Candidatus Sulfotelmatobacter sp.
TGTGCCTGCTAAGCATCTGCTCCACCGACCCGAAGGCGCGGCAGCCAAATTCGCGCGCCACCGCGTCGGCGCGCTCAAGATTGGGATCAGCTACGCCGACCAGGCGAACCGCTTCGCCCTGCTGTTCGAGTTCTTTGTAAACGCGCGCGTGGTTGCGTCCGAAGACGCCCACGCCCGCAACCGCAACGGAAATCTGATCGTCAGAGTGCAGGAAAGATGCTCAGCGGCTGGTTGCCGGAACGAACAGGAGATTGTAAATGGAAAGGCCCGGCGGCGCGCTGGCGACATCACCCGGCCCTCGCGCTTGCGTCATCCGTGCCCACAGCCGTCTGGCTGGTTCTTAGACCGTAAGCCTCATGTCTTCCCGGCCTGCGCCTTGTTCAAAATCGCGATCTGACCCGCGTGATAAAGCTCGTGCTGGGCCACGCCGTGCAGCATGAAATAGAAATCATATTTTTTTCCCGGCACGCGATCGCGCAGCCGCGACTCCGGCAATGCCCGCACCGTTTTCACCAGCAAATTGTGCGTCCGTTGGCAGTCGGCAATTGCCCTGCGCCATGCGGTTTCCGTGGGTTGGGGGGGAATCGGGAAATTGTCGGTCCCCTCCGGCTGGCAAACTTCTCCCTCGAGTCGGCGCAGGGAAGCCGCATCCCAGGCCGCGACGTGCAACACCAACTCCCAAATGCTGTGAGCGTGCGGAATCGGCCTGGCTGCCGCCGCCGCAGCATCGACATCGGCCAGCAATTCGAGCACCGCCGGCCCATGCCACGCATCGCCGTCGAAAGCACGGCGCAGTTGCTCAGCAAGCAACTCTGATTTTGATGCGGACGAGTTCATGCCTTAGATTCACCCCTGGCAGAACCATCCGTCAACCGAATCGATGAATACTGGGTAGTCCTGCATCAGGGATCTGTGTGCTCCTCTGTTCGCAGATAAAGCGGCCGAGGAAGTTTTGCACTGCGTCGCCAGGCCGATCTGGCGCGAGCCTTGGAGATTCCCTTAAACCGCGCGGAAACGAACCGGTGCCAGGGGAAAGAGGGCGTGAGGGCGCAGACCGCGCTGCGTCGGTCGAGTGATTTGGGCGGCTCCGCCGGGTTTTGACGATCCTGCAGCCCGCTCACGATCCCACCCGGGCGCGGCGCGAAATGGGCAAACGGCCTGCGCTGGCGGCGCCTCGACCCTCCCTCGGAGCCGAGCGAAGAAGAAACCGGGATCGCTTCTTCTCACTCGGCCGCAGCCGCCACCATCGAAATTCCCGCTGCGTTGGCCGCGTCCAGCAGCCGCTCCCGTTCCACCAGCAGGCACTTCCCGGCATCGAGCGCCAGGCAGGTAGCCCCCGCCGCCTGCATCACGGCAACGGTTTTCCCTCCAATCGCGGGAACATCAAACCGCATATCCTGATCGGGCTTCGCGATCTTCACCACGGTAAGCGCCCGGCTTAAGGTCGAAGCCTCGCCGTGCAGCGAAGTCATGATCTTTGCAGCGCGCTCGATGGTCGCATCGGTTCCCTCCATCGCCTCCACGGCCACGCAAGCGCATTCCGCTACAACCACCGTCTGCCCGATGTCGTGCTGCGCCAGCGCGCGCGCCACCCCCCGCCCATAGTCGATGTTCTTCTGCTCCTGCTGGCTGGGCGCCCGCCGCGTAAGCACGCCGGCCGTGGCCAGCAGCGGCTCCAGAAGCCAGGTTGACTTCTCCAGCGTAATGCCTTCTTCGACAAGAACCTTGGCAACCGCACCGAGCAAACTATCTGTGTTGCGCTTCGGCAGCGAAAGCAAAAGTTTCGCCAGCCGCCAATCCGGACGAATGGCAGAAAAAATTTGCTTGTGTTTGACTTGCCCCGCCATCACCGCACGCCGCACGCCTTCGCGGTGAAGAAAGGCGATCAACTTCGAGAGTTCGCCAAGAGAAAGCCACTCCACGGCGGCCGCGCCGCGGTTTTCAATCGCAGGAGATGTCTCTTCCTTGATGGCAGCAACGATGACTTCGTATCCCGACGCCCGCGCCGCATCCAGCACGAGAAAGGGGAATGCCCCACTGCCGGCAATGAGGCCGAGCTTTTGCTTGGGGAAAGACATGAAGTAGACGCGAACGATTCGACGAGCCAGTCTAGCATCTGGACCCTACCGCGCTTTTCCTCCCCCCCCCGCAATTTTCCGGCGTGCCGCGGGGGGATCATTTTTCTCGACATCGCCCAAAATCAGTCGGCCGCCTGCAAAGCGATAAGGCCGGAGTGAGGCGATCCCACATCTCCGGGGTCGGTAGCCAGTTCCGGCAGGATGAAGGATTCGCTGCTGCTTCACGTCGATCTCATACCGGCGGCAGGGAGAAAAGGTGCCGTCGGCAGCCGCCACTTTTTCCTCCGGCGCGGCCTGCGCCGGATCGGCCCGTTTGTAACGGTGGGGATTGGTAATGACAGCGCACATGGAACCATCGCGCTGATACCTGAGGAAGCCCTTAGCTTGCGGTCCGAAAGCAGGAAAGGGGCGGGCGGAGCGATCATGCATGGTCTCCGCTGCGGAGAGGAGCTTCCCCGTGCCCACGATTCGATCCCGAACCTCCGATTCCATGTGACGGAAGGCCGAGTCGGCGCCAAAGGCAAGCACGAACAGCAGCCACGCGAAAACCTTCATGCCGGCTACTTTCCTGCCCATTCATGGAAATCCCGCCCCGGCAGCCTAGCTCTGGCGGACCAGCTGGGTTCGGCTGGATGGTTGAAGTTTGAGGCCCGGCCCGTCCTAGCTCCGCCGGGGCTTTTGACGTTTGCCGGTGGTCGTCTGGTTCCGTTTACTTGATAATCCCGCGCCCCGCTCCCTCGATGAAGCGAATCAGCAAATCCACATCTTCCCCGCGATCCGGCTCGGCCTTCAGCTTCGCCAGCGCCTGCGAGGTGTTCAGCTTGGAAGCCAACAGCGTCTTATATGCATGGTGAATTTTGCGAATGCGATCTTTCGAAAATCCGCGCCGCTCCAGCCCAACTTTGTTCATTCCGTACGCGTGCGTGTCGCGTGATGCCGAAGTCATCGAAAACGGCAGAACGTCCTGCGTGATGGTGGTGCCGCCCCCCACGTACGCGTGCGCCCCGATCCGCACAAATTGATGCACCGGGCAAAGCGCACCCACCACCGCCCATTCTTCGACGATCACGTGCCCGGCAAGGGTTGCGCCGTTTACCAGCATGCAGTGATCTCCGATCACGGTGTCGTGCCCAATGTGCGCGTAAGCCATAATTAATGTGTGGCTGCCCACGCGTGTCACACCGCCGCCCTTCACCGTGCCTCGGCTAATGGTCACGCACTCGCGAATCTCGTTGTGATCGCCGATTTCAAGACGCGACGGCTCGCCTTTATAGGTCACATCCTGCGGATCCATCCCGATCGCGCAAAAGGGAAAGAAAGAATTATCGCAGCCGGTCTTCGTCGGTCCGCCAATGGCCACGTGCGAAACCAGGCGACAATTTTCGCCGAGTTCCACATCCGGCCCGATCACGCAATGCGGACCGACTTTGCACGACGCCGGCACTCGCGCCCGCGCATCGATCATCGCCGTGGGATGAACGTTCATGCGACCAGCATCGGCAGCAAAAGCGGCCACATCGGCTGCCGCAGTTGGATTCATTCCTCCGCGCCATTCCCCGCGTTGTCGCCGCCGCGGCCGCGCGCGCTGTCGATGAGTCGGCACGAAACTGTGGCTTCGGCCACGAGTTTGCCCTCCACCGTCACCGTACCGTGCATTTTGGCCGCGACCATGCGCGGCAGCACGCGCCAGCCCGTCATTTCCACTTCCAGCCGCAGTTGATCGCCAGGGCTTACCGGCCGCCGAAACTTGGCTCGTTCGATTCCCGTAAACAAGATCACCTTGTCGGTGCGGTCTTCCACTTCGGTCAGCAGCAGCGCTCCGCCGGTTTGCGCAATCGCCTCGACGATCAGCACTCCGGGCATGATCGGCAATCCGGGGAAATGTCCGTTGAAAAACGGCTCGTTAATGGTGACATTCTTGATCGCAACGATGCGCTCTCTGCGCTTCAGTTCCAGCACGCGGTCGATCAGCAGCAGGGGGTAGCGGTGCGGCAAAATTTTCAGTATTTCGTGAATGTCGAGGGCCACTTTCGGTGCGACAGCTTCTGTCACGGTGGGAGTGTTTTCACTCATAACTTCGTCTGATTTACGGCAATTTCGGCTGGGTTCGCCCCAAATTCGCGCGGCAAAAGTCGCGCGAATCAGCGTGAAGATTATACTGTACGGCGTGAACGGAAGGCTGATGCCCGAGCGCTTGCGCTACTTCCAGCAGCAACGCAGTCGAATCGTAGACACGATCCGCGAACTGGTCGAAATCGAATCGCCCAGTGACAACAAGCAGGCCGTCGATCGCCTTGCGCACCTTCTTGCAGGCAAATTCGAGTCTCTTGGCGGAAAAACTCGACTTCATCGCAGCAGCGAATTCGGCGACAGCCTGCAAATCGACTTCCCGGCAAACTCACCCACAGCACAGGGCCAACCCGTGCTTCTGCTCGGCCACTACGACACGGTCTATCCCTTGGGCACGCTGTCAAACATGCCCTGCAAAGTGGATGGCGGAAAACTACACGGTCCGGGCGTCCTCGATATGAAATCCGGCATCGGGCTGATGCTCCATGCAATCGAGGGGCTCCAGCAATGGCTCGGGGGCCGGCCGCGCCCGGTCACGGTCTTTCTCGTCTCCGATGAAGAAATCGGAAGTCACTCATCCCGCCAGATCACCGAGGGATTGGCGAAAAAATCGGCCGGGGTGCTGGTTCTCGAACCCGGGGCCGGATTGCACGGAGCCGTCAAAACAGCGCGTAAAGGAGTAGGCGAGTACACGCTGCGGGTGCAAGGCGTGGCCTCTCACGCCGGGCTTGATCCCGGCAGTGGGCACAGCGCCATTCTCGAGCTCGCGCGGCAAATCGCGGTCCTCTCGAAGCTGAATAATTTGCGTCAGGGCATATCGGTCAATCCAGGCGTAATCGCAGGTGGAACCCGCACCAATGTGGTCGCCGCTGAAGCCTCGGTCGGCATCGATGTGCGCATCCAGAAGGCCAAGCAGGCGGCACAAATCCAGCGCAAGCTGGGCTCTCTCAAAGCCTTCGACAAGCGTTGTCATCTGGAATTGACCGGCAACATCAATCGCCTACCCATGGAGCGCACCGCCGGCGTTGCCGCCCTCTACAAGAAGGCCCAGGCGGTCGCCGCCGCCATGGGATGGAAGCTGGAAGAAGCCGCCGTCGGCGGCGGCTCCGACGGAAACTTCACCGCCGGCATGGGCATCCCCACGCTCGATGGCATGGGGGGCGTGGGCGAGGGCGCACACGCCCTGCACGAATTCATCCTGATTTCGGAACTGCCGCGAAGAGCAACCTTGCTCGCGGGAATGATCGAAAGCGCCTGACGGCGGAGTGAGATCCATGCTCAAGTTCATGGTGGTGGTGCACAAACGCGCGGACCTGAGCCAGGAAGAATTCCGCGCTTACTTTCAACGCGTTCACCTGCCGCTCGCAAAAAAATTGCCCGGCCTCCGGAAACACGTGCAGAACTTCCCGCAGCCCCATCCTGCGCGCAGGCTTCCTCCATGGGACGCGGTCATCGAACTCTATTTCGACGATCATCCGAGCATGGAAGCCGCGTGGGCAAGCCCTGAAGGCGCCGCTTCCGACGCGGATCTGCCCAACCTCGCCGATCTCGAGCGAACGAGCTGGTCCGTGGTGGAAGAGTCCATCTCAAGCTTGCCCTAGCCCGCGGATTGGTTTTTGCTCTGGAATCCTACCCGGGCACCGCCGCCGTCATCCCGCGCTTGCCATTTCGACGCCCGAGCCCAGCCCAATTCCATTTGGTCGGTCCGACCGGTGAGCACAGGGAGCAAGGAGGGATCTGCTCTGGGGCAAATCTGCGGCTCCAACGATTCACCGGGGATCGGAATGCGCCGCCCGCATCGCGAAAACCAAAAAATAATCCATCTTGTCGCCCTTCACGAAATCGTATTGCGCCAGCAATCGATAACCGGCTTGGCTCACCTCGTGAATCACAACCTCGCGGTTTACGCCATGGTTCTCCGCCTTTCCGTTCCTGTCGATGATCCCCACCTTGGCGCCGGCGCGCAGCGCCGCGCGCAAGTTCCGCATGAGAACGACCGGCTCGGCCACTTCGTGATACGCCTTCAGCAGCAGAACCGCGTCAACCGAATCGGCCGGCAGGAGCGGGTCGTCAGGTTTGCTCAGGATAGCCTTCACATTCCTCAGCCCCTGTTTTGCTACGCGATCATCGATGTACCTCACTGCGTCCGGATTGATATCGACCGCATAGACGGTTCCGTTCTCGCCGACTCGCCTCGCCGCCCGCACCGTGAACCATCCCGACCCGGCTCCGATGTCGGCAACCCTTTTCCCCGAAGTAATTCCCAGAATGTCCATCACGCGATTGATTTGCAGCCGCGCGTCCCGGCCGGGCGAGTCGAAAATCGAGAGATCGCCGGTGTAGGGTTCGCTGGTGGGCCGGTGCGCACCCGCGTCAGCCGGCGGCTGCGCGGCGGTTTGCGCCGCCATACGGACAAGGCCAAAGAGCGATAAAAGCAGCCATAACGGGAAAAGTCGAAATCTGAAATTCACCGGAAAACCTCCGCTGCTTGCACTCGCAGTCTTCCCTTAACCATAGACCTCGACCCCCGGATTTTGCGAGCATCGCTGCTTGGCCCTCCCCCGCCCGACCGGGACGATCTGTTTTTGACTCGGGAGTTGCCATGCCCTAGACTTTTGTTAGAAACGCTCTTTCGGCCCTGGGGCACGCCGGGCAACGCTCGAAGCCGCGCGCCCAGATGGAGGAGTT
>JASHRB010000409.1 GCA_030037575.1 Candidatus Sulfotelmatobacter sp.
GACTAGGTTGCGTCCCGGCAAATTGTCTTGGTCGGTGAAGGTGCGGCCCGCAAGCAGGGGTACGCGCATGGTTTCAAAATAACCGGGAAGGACGAACTCATCATCGGTGGCCTGAAACTTGCTGGCATCGGAGAGCGCTTCATCGGTGCCCCAACGGATTGGGCTGAATCCCCCGGCGAGAGGGAATGGAGTGGAGGCGGTCACGCTTTCGGTTCCGGGAATGGCTTTAAGCCGATCGCGGATCTGGCGGAGGATCGCAGCGCGTTTTTCCGCCGGGTCCGTGGGGGCGCCCAGATTGCCTGCAATGCGAAACGTCAAGAGGTGGTGCGGATCGAAACCGGGGTCGGTATGCTGCAACTCGAGGAAGCTGCGGAACATCAGTCCTGAGCCGACCAGCAGGACGAACGAGAGGGCCACTTCGGCGATCACCACTGCGTTGCGCAAAGTGCGGTTGCCGAGCAGTCCGGCGTTGCGGCCGCTGCCGCGCAGAAGATTCGCAACTCCCGGCCTCGAGGCGCGCCACGCCGGCACCATGCCGAAAACGGCCGTTGCCACCAGACAGGCGAGCGCGGTGAAAATGAGCACGAACCCGTTGATCCGAATGGTTTCGAAGCGAGGAAGATTCTCCGGGGCGAGCACACGCAGAGCGTGAATTCCCAACAGCGCGAACCCCAGCCCAACCCCAGTGCCGGCGATTGCAAGCAGCGCGGCTTCGCTGAGAAGCGGAAGAAGCAAACGCCAGCGCGAGCTGCCCAGAGCGGCGCGCACCGCGAGTTCACGCTCGCGCAGCGAAGCGCGCACCAGCAGAAGATTGGCCACGTTGGCACAGGCGATTAAGAGGAGAAAAATTGCCGAAGCCATCATGGCCAGAATCGCCGGACGAACACGCGCGACCATGTGCGGGCGCAGTGGCGCCAGCTGGATGAAATATCCGGCAGTGCCGGAGATGAGAAAATTTTTTCGGGCCTGGGCTGCGACACTGTCGGCGGCGGCTTGCGCCTGATCGAGGGAAACTCCGGGCCTTAATCGGCCGACGGCCAGCATGGAAAACTCCTTGCGATTGGCGGCATCGTACGCCAGACGATTGGCGATCCAAATATCCGGCGCAGCTTCCTGATCGGCCTCCGGCGGAAAATACAGGTGGAAATTTGGAGCCAGCACGCCCACGATGACCGGCCTGATGGGCCCGGTTCCTGGCCAGGGCTGGCCGAGGATTCCGGTGTTGCCTCCGAAGCGGCGCTCAAAATATTCATGGCTGAGAATGGCAACCACGGGCCGTTCTGGCGGCGGCGCAGCACCGGGCTGAGCCGTGGGCTGCGGGATTCCGTCGTCAGCGACGAAGTCGCGGCCGGAGTTGATCTGCCCGCCGGTTAAGCGAAAAAAATTGGTGGTGGCAATGGCCACGCGGACCTGTTCGGGCGTGCCGTCCTCCTGGAGAAGAACCTGGCGAAAGGTGAACACACCGGCGAAATCTTCAAAGGCCTGTCTGGTGCCGTCGCGCAGATCAATGAAGTCCGCGTTGGAAAAAGGCAGGTCGCGAACATGGCGCCGGCGCAACTCCATTCCGGCGATTACCAGGCGATCGGCATCTTTATAGGGTAAAGGTTCGAAGAGCACGGCATCGGTGACCCCGAAGATTGCCGTGCTGGCTCCGATTCCGAGCGCGATGGTCGCTATCGCTGTCAGGCTAAAAAGGCGATTCTTGACCAGGATGCGAGCTGCAATCTTAAGCGTTTGCTCCATCGCGGCCTCCTGAGAGCCTTTCGGCTCGCGAATACCATTGCAGTACTATAGGCCAGGGCGGGCGCAGGCGCGCATACCCAGCCTTCGGCCATCAGTTTCAAGGAATGACCGGCAGCACGACGTGTGACGGCATCTTCGGCGAACAGTAGATGCGCTGGGTCGCGACAACGAAATCCGCGGCCTCGGCCTGATAAATGCTGGGGACAAATTTCTGCGGATTGCGGTCGATCAAAGGGAACCAGGTCGACTGAATCTGCACCATGAGGCGATGGCCTTTTAAAAAGACGTGATCGTGGTCACGCAGAGGGACGTTCCACTCCCTTGGCTGATTGGGCGTGAGCGCATGCGGCTTTTCGTAGTTGGTGAGATAGCGACCGCGGCGCACCTCCATGGCGATGGGCAACTCGTATCCGTTCAGGGACTGCGCATACTCACCGGGCTTGGGTCCGTCTTCCGGTTTCCACGCATTCGCCTCAGCATTCTGCGGGAAGACGTCGATGAACTTGACGACGAAATCGCTGTCGGTGCCGGAAGTTGAAGCGAACAGAACCGCGGAAAGCGGACCGGTGACCGTTAGGTCGTGATCGAGTGGTTCACTCAAGAAGGAGAGAACATCGGGTCGGTGGTCGACGAAACGCTGATCGGCGACTTCCCAGGTCCGCCAATCTCCCGCGGGATAAGTCGGAGAAATGGGCCGCTGGCGATAGGGCACGGGATCGGCGGGATCGGAAACGTACTCGCGGAAAAGTTTAGAGAGATCTTTGGATTCTGGGTTGGATGGTGCCGAGAAAGATAACGTGCCGTCGGCGTGAAGATAAAGGTTTGTGGCCTTGGCTTCAGGCGGGGGCCAGGCAGCATAAGTGTGCCAGGAGTTCGATCCGCTTTGAAAGGTGCTCGCCTGCCACTCGGGTTTGGCGCCTTGGCCGTGCAGATAGTAACGGAAGAACGGAGCTTCAATGTTCTCGCGAAATTCGCGCGCGGTTTCGTGACCACCGAAGGGAACGATACCGATGCGGTCGGCTTTGGGCGTTTGCCACTCGCCGTGGTACCAGGGGCCGGCAACCATAATGTTGGTGTGTTGCGGGTCGTTCTCTTGGGCATGGCGGAAAATCTGCCACGGGCCCCAGGGATCTTCCTGGTCCCAGAACCCGGCGACGTTTAAGTTGGGAACGGTGGCAGAGTGAAGCTGATTTACCCAGGCTTCCTTTTTCCAGAAATCGTCGTAGTCAGGGTGTTCCACGGTCGAATTCCAGTAGGGAATTGAGCCGTGAAGATATTTCGCGTTAAGCTGCGCAAGCGGGCCGACATGGAGATACCACTCGTAGGTGTCGTAAATGTCGAAATCGAAGTGAGTATTTTTGCTTTTGTCTGACTGCTCCATCACCGCGTACTCGAAGTCATAGCTTTCACGGAGCGCACCGTAGCGGTGATCGTCATCGTTCATCCACTGATCCACCGGCGAAGCCTGCTCGCTCACCGCTTTGAGCGCTGGATGGGGATGAAGCAGCGTGAGAGCGGCGGTGAGGCCGTCATAGGAAACGCCAAAGATTCCAACTTCGCCGTTATTGTGGGGAACATTTTTCACCAGCCAGTCGATCGTGTCGTAGGCGTCGGTGGTTTCGTTGGTCGCTTTTGGATCGCTCAGGTCGACTGCGGAGGAGAGCTTGAAGACGCCTTCGGACTTAAAACGCCCGCGCAGATTCTGGATGACGAAGATGTAGCCATCCCGCGCCAGTTCCTTGATCGAGGCGGGAAGCGGATCGGGAACTTTGTCGGGCACGCCGTAGGGCGTGCGCCGGAGCAGAATGGGGAGTGGACCGTGTTGGTCGACGGGCGTAATGATCGCGGTTTGCAGGTGGACGCCGTCGCGGACCGGGATCATCACTTCCTGCCATGTGAAAGCTGGTGGGGAGGGTTGCTGCTCGGCCGAAGACTGCCGCGATGAAGATGGTTGTGGCCCGGCGGCGACGCCAAAAGCCAGTGCAAGGAGCAATGCAAGACTCGGGAGAAATGGGCGCATCTTCAGCACCTGGGTTTTGAATTTCACCAAGCGGACAAATCTTACGCCAGCCGGATCGACCGGCAAAAGCCGGACTTCAATTTAACATGCGCAGCGCCATGTCATCTTTGGTGCCGGGAATGATAACGTTTTAGCTGTCCCGACGGTGGATGGGGGCGGATGGATTTGGACAGGAAGAAGCGGAGCCGGACGTGAAAAATAAGCAGATCGAAGAAGACCGGAAGCTCGGACTCAACGCAGAAATCACCCGCCGTGATTTTTTGAATCACTCCCTTCTGGGTAGCGGAGCGGCACTGCTGTCGACCGCATGTCCCATGCAGGTCTTCTCGCAGGAGCAGGCAGCGGCCGGGGCGGGCGCGGCGCCCGATCCATTCAGCGGCTACGGCGGGGTGGGCGATTATGCGGATGCGAACGGGAACACTTTGCCGGTGGTGCAGGC
>JASHRB010000410.1 GCA_030037575.1 Candidatus Sulfotelmatobacter sp.
TGCTGGCGCATCCGGACCTGAGCCGTTCGCGCCGGTTTGCTTCCCGCGATAAGAGTGCCAGCAAGACGCGAGAGGAGCGACGGAATGGGGCAGATTTTCAAGCGCAAGCCGTGCGGGCAACTTCTGCAATGGGCAACACTCTCTTTGCCCGTTGCGCCTGCGACGATTCACCTCAACAACCCGCAAGCTGTGGGCCCGCCACTACCGCCGCTCTAAGAAGGCAGTAAATTCCAAAGAGTTACGCCATCGGCTGAGCCAGCTCAAGTCTCCTGTCAGCCCCCAGATCTTTCCCGGTTTCAGGAATGGCAGTTCGACATCCGATCCTGCGCAGCCGTCATTTGGCGTTCGAGAAACTTTCGTCAGCCACCGCTGGGAAAGCCGATGACGAGAGGATCTCATCAAGCCCGGCCTGGTCAAAGCAGTGATGAGATGACTCTGGTAACTAGCAGTTCGCCGGGCTTGCTCGGTAAAGTTCACAATGGAGCAAAAATATGAAGCGAGTGCTGATTGTGATTCTGGCGATAACCAGCTTGGCCGGGGCGCGGGATAAGAAACAAAAGGTTTTTCCGCCGGGACCCTACGTATTCACGAGCAAAGCGTCGGCCGGAGTTCTCAAGCGGCTCATCGTGCAAGAAAACCTGAGAGAAGGGTATATTCTCGATTCCGACAAGCAGCTCGAATTCCGCTTCTCGATGCCATCGCAGATGCCGCTTGTAGGTGCGCTTTTCATGGCTTCAAGTGATTGCCCGGGCAAGACCACGAGAAAAGTGTGGTCATACGCGCTGAAGGAACTCGATGGCATGACCAAGGTGACTGTGCTGCCTTTCTGGGAATACCCGGACGATTACTGTCAGATCCAAACCCATGAGCTGATTTGGAACCAGCCAGAGGAGATGACCGCGTTTCAAGCAATGCTAGACAAAGCCCCTACTTTAAATGCGCAGGTTGCGACTCCGAGTTCTACCCCCGCTTCGCCCGCCCCGGCCCCCGGTTCTACTCCCAAATCGACAGCCGATCAGCAGCAGAGCGCGCAGCAACATGCGGCTTGTTTGGAACTGGCGAAGGACAACCCCAGCATCACCTGCCGCTAGTAGGCCAGGGCATTCGGTGACAACTGAATTTCAGCCGGTATTGTGCAGCCCCGCGGCAATGCCGTTGACGGTTGCACCGAGAGGATATTCGAGAGCGACGCTCGCTTCGCCCGACTGTTTGCGCCGCAGCAATTCCACCTGAATCAAACTCATCGGATCGACGTAGGGATTGCGCAAGCGAATGGACCGGGCCAGCACCGGGTTCGCGGCCAACAACTCGCGCTGGCCCGCCACCAGTAATAGCATGCGGCGGGAGCGGAGGAATTCGTCTTCCAGCATGGCAAACACGCGTTTGCGCAGAGCCGCATTCTTGACCAGCCCGGAATAGACTCGGGCGATATCGAGGTCAGCTTTGGCCATGCCGAGTTCGACGTTGCTGATTAGGCCGGAGAACAGAAGAAACCCTTGCCGCATCTGGCGGAGAAGTTTTTGGTGCGCGGCTCCCCTTTTCATGAATTGCTCGAGAGCATGTCCCACGCCGAACCATGCCGGTATGGCATACCGGCTCTGCATCCAACCGAAAACCCAAGGAATGGCGCGCAGATCATCGAGTCGCCGACCTCGGGCGCGGCGCGAAGGGCGCGAACCGATGCGCGCAGTGTCCAACTCATTCACCGGAGTAGCTTGCTCGAAATATTCGAGCACTTCAGGATCCTCAGCGATGTCGCGACGATAGACGCGGTACGCTTCCGCAGACATTTCTTCCATTGCCTCTTCCCAACGAGCCTGATGGGAGGCTTTTTGGGATTCAGGCCGGACCAGAGCTTCGAGGCTGGCTGCGATCATGAGCTCCAAGTTCCACTCGGCTAGCACGGCGTCGGCGTACTTCCAGTTGAGAACTTCTCCCTGCTCGGTGACCCGGAGGCGGCCGGAAAAACATCCTGGCGGCTGCGCGAGGATCGCGGAATGCGTTGGGCCGCCTCCGCGCCCTACCGTGCCGCCGCGGCCGTGAAACAAGCGCAGCTGAACAGCGCATTCGGCGGCGGCGCGATCGAGTTCACGGTGCGCTTTATACAACTCCCAGGTGCTGGTGAGCATGCCGCCGTCTTTATTGGAATCGGAGTAGCCGAGCATGACTTCCTGCCAGCGCTGCCAGGAATCGAGCAAAGTCACGTATTCTGCATGGCGCCACAGGCGACGCATGACCGCGCCCGCCTGGCGCAAGGAGCGAATGGACTCAAACAGGGGAACCGGCATCACCCCAGGATCGTCTCCTGATCCGGCGAGGCGCAGTTCGCAGGCCCGGGCAAGACGAACGAGGTTAAGAACATCGCCTTCCGTCTCCACGCCACTGATGATGTACCGGTCGATCGCGCATGGCGGATATCTGCGTTTGAGGTCCGCAATGGTGCGGAAGGTCTCAATCAACTCGCGGCTAGCCGCGGAACCAGCAGGCCAAGAGGATAAGAGGGATTTGTCTTCGAGCGCCGGCTCGAGCTCGATCACCGCATCCGAGTGAACGCGTGCGTGTTGGCGGATATCGAGCGCATGCAGGTGAAAGCCGAAGGTCCGCACTTTGCGCAGCAGCGGATCGACGAAGTCCCTGGCCAGCGATTGCCCTTTATGCCCTTGCAAACTGTTCTGCACAAGTAACAGATCAGCTTGCAATTCTTCCGGGCCGTAAGCGGAATCGCCCGGCTGCAGGCTTTGCCCGATGCGATCGAGCACATAAGAGAGGAACCGGCGGTAGTCCTCGGTGAGGTTCTGCGGACCCCAAATCAGATGCACGCCGGGAAGGGTTTGCTCGTAGTGCCGAAGGCGAGCTTTCATTTCAACGGAAGCCGAGACCAGTCGAGATGACGAGCTTAGGCGGTCACTCAAGGCTTCGATATCGGCAACGTACTCGCGCATAATCAGCTTGCGTGCCAGTTCGAGAGCGTCTCGCGTGCACTCCGGCTTGACGGCGGGATTTCCGTCGCGGTCACCGCCGATCCACGAGCCAAAACGAACCAGGTTTGGCAGATCGGCCTTTTCCACCGGCACCTGGTAAACCTCCTGAAACGATTCCGCGACTTCGTCATAAAGCTTAGGCAGCGCTTCGAAGAGCGAAAGTCGGAAATAACGAAGGCCCATCCGAATCTCGTCGTTCACGGTGGGTTTTGCTGGTCGCACTTCGTCGGTCTGCCAAAGCGCGGTGATCTCCGCGCGAATTGCATTCTCGCACTCTTCAGCCTCGGCGGAAGTGAGGGGAAGCCGATCCAATCGCTCCAGCCTCTCTGCGATACGACGTCGCTTGAGCAGCACCGTTCCCCTCGCTACTTCCGTCGGGTGGGCGGTAAATACTGGCATGATCTTGATTTCCCGCAAGGCTGCCAGGGCTGTTTCGCCTGAGATGCCAGCCTTTTTCAGGCGAAGGAGCGTGCCCCGAAACGATCCCGGGGGGCGCGCATGTTCTCCATCAAGCTGGCTCGCCCGTCGCCTGCGTTTGCGGTGATTGGTCTCGGCCAGGTTGGTGAGCTCGAAATAGATGGCGAAAGCCTTGGTGACACGGTAGGCGGTAGTGAGGTCCATCTTGGCGATCAGCTGTTGCGCCTGGATCATGTGATCGTCGGCCGGGGCTATCCGCTTTCGCAGCGACCGCTTGCGATGCTCGATCATGAGTAGGCGCAATTGCTCGACGGTATCGAACAACTCCCGTCCAACCTGCTCTTGCAGCACCTTGCCGAGCAGCATTCCCAGCGAGTGCACGTCTCGCCGCAGCGGGCGATCTTTGGCAGGCTCCTGGGAGCGTGCGGTGAATTCCGCCAGGCGGCGAGCCTGATCTTCGGGTGCCCACAATGGCTTGGGCTTTGATTTGAACTTTGCGCTGAGCATTCGAGTGGCGGGTTTGGGTAGGAAACAGGATAAATCAGCAGGCGAATCGACGCGGGCAGGACGCCTTCCGTTCGTCTTCGGAAGGGCATCGGGAACCCGCGGCGAAAGGGACTCGACCTATAATTAAGAGCTTCTAACCAAACCTCACTTATTGCCGCGTTGATTCAAGGAGGATCGGCATCTTTCGAAAGTGTGATCTTTGTAGGTGGCTCGGCTCCCGTCGCCTCCCACGCTATCGATTTTATTATGAATAACTTACAAGCGGTAAAACTTTTCGTGCAATGATCGTACGACCGCTGTCTGAGTGAGGCGGATTCTGTAGAAGCCCCAGTCATTGCGGCTCTTTCCGGATATTATCCAGGTGGCACTCCCACGGAAGCTTCCGCTGTTTCCGCACACACCTGATCCTTTTCAGGACTTATGGCCAGAACTTGGCGTCTCGGTTGGGTGAGTTTTTTCCCTCAGCTGGCGCTGCGGCGATCTTTCAACAGCTAGACATAATGCATTGACGACAGTTTCCCGCGACGGTGGTCGATGATCAGGGGAAAACTGAAAACAGGTCCTCCAGATCTGGTTGATTTGCTGCCTTGTCTAGGTAGGGCGTGACCCCAAAGATCTCCTCGATGCTTCGCAGCAAAGCACCATGATCATAGTGGACGGAGTTGCTGTAGCCCTTGGCTTTGGCAAACGGTGAAAGAACGATCATTCCTATCGGTCCGTCTCCGATATCGGCTTCGTCCCAAGTGATGAAAACCACTCCGCCATCGCGATAGGCTTGCGAATTCAGAATTTGCGGAAGGTATTTCGCGAGCCAGGCGTCGCCTTGCGCGACTTTGTTGTAAGAAGGGGCGCAGCTGTCGTGCATGTCATTGCAGACGTTGGGAGTAATGAAGTTGTATTGCGCGACGGAATTGTTCACCAGATCCTTGGCCAACTGCTCGAACGGGCGGACGTGTTCGATACAGTAGGCGGAACCGACATTTTTCTTGTCAGTTACGTCATCGAAATAGACGAAGGGATCGTGACGCACGGCATAAGGATATTTGTTCGAAAGAGGGCAGTCCTTTCCGGAAATATTTTCTTCGTAGGCCCGCCAGGTTATGCCCCCGCCGGATGCATTCTTCAAAAGCGTTACCAGATGTTGCGAGCTGGACTGGCTATCGGCCAGTGGTGGACGGTCATCAAGAATTCCAAAATTCGTACCGGCCTCAATCCAGATATAGTTGGGCAGGCTGGGATGATTGTGGGGAGGGTTGAAATACTGCTCCGCGTGAGACGCCATGGGCAAAAGCGTTTGGTTCAGGTAAGGAGCAGATTTGTTGCCTTTGATGGATGACCAATTCTGGTTCTCCATCACGATTACCCAAACGATCTTGATGTGATGCTCAGACGACGCAGGCCCACGATCTGCCGCCAGCGCACTGGCAACGAATGCGGCCAGTGCAACGATATTCACTATTTGTCGAATCATCTTTCTATTCTGCTCCGAGATGGACCACGCCGAGCACGCATTATTTATTTTGCTGGCACTGCCTTCAGGAAGCGGTCGAAAGCGACGCGGAGAAGGCTTACGAACATCGCAAGGGCACGAGCGATAAGTTTGTTGTTTGCCGGCGGAATGTTCCGAAGAGTCTGCACTACGACCAGAACCAGCGCGAGGGCGATCCGGTAGTGGTTGCGACGGGGCGGCCTTATGCGATTGGGGCTCATGCAACCAATCCCGCAGACACTGTGCCGAAGAACAAGGGCGGCTACGGTTACGACCCGCAACAATTCAAAACCATGCCCGCGATTTTCTACGCCATCGGCCCCGACATACGGCCGAACACGACCGTCCCCACATTTGAAGACGTCAACATCCATCCGCTCATCGCCAAGATTCGGACTTGGAGCGGCAGAGCGAGCCGGCCATTTCTATCTTGCGCAGACGGGCCGCCAGAGCCAAGCCGGGCGAAAAGCTCGCGCTTGTCCTCGACCTCGATGAGACAGCTCTTTCCAATTGGGACGAGGAGATGCAAGACGACTTCAGCTACATCGTGAAGGACTGGAATGATGGAGTCGATAAGAAGCAGGCACCCGCGACCGCCGGGACCTTACGGCTCTAGAAAGAAGCTGCTGCCCACGGAGTTTCCGTATTTCTCGTCACCCGGCGCGGCGAGGCGCAACGAGACGCGACCGCAGACAACCTGAAATCGGCAGGTTACGATCGCTGGGCAGGGCTAGCGTTACGCGGACCACAGCTCAAAGAACAGTCGACTACCGAATCTAAATCGGGCGAGCGGAAGAAGATTGTCGAAGCTGGATACCGCATCATCCTCAATGTGGGCGACCAATTGAGCGATCTGAATGGAAACCCACAGGCAGAGCGTTCTGTAAAGCTGCCGAATCCGCTTTTATTACATCCCGTAGCTCAGTTGGTAGTCGGTTCTTGTGGAATCGCTTCGCCATCGGAACGGGGATCTGCGCCGGCAAAGTTCACATTTCGCTTTGTGTCTCTCACCACCGCTTCCCCTTGCCCCACCGTGAAGGAAAATGGCTCAAGCAGTTCGATCTGGTGTCCGCGCTTTGTTAATTCATCTCTTACGGATGCCGGAATCGTGTTTTCCATCTGCACGTCGCACCCTTGAAAAGTTCCTTTCGTAAACCTTGGCTGCTCCAGCGCTGCCTGCACGTTCATTCCGTAGTCCACCACATTTGCGACAAACTGGGCGTGCGCCTGAGCCTGATTCCAGCCTCCCATGATGCCGAACCCGATGTGAATGTCGCCCTTTTCCATGAAGGCCGGAATGATCGTATGCAGCGGCCGCTTGTGCCCGGCCAGCGAATTCGGCAGCCCCGCTGTCAACTGAAATCCCGCGCCGCGGTTTTGAAAGGAAAAACCGAGGCCGGGAGCAACCATTCCCGTGCCGTAGCCCGCGTAGTTACTCTGAATCAGCGAAACGATATTTCCATCTTTATCGATTGCCGAAAGGTAGATTGTCGAATGGCCGTGCGCGTCGAGCATTTTCTCGATGTCGGAAGGAACAACTTGGCACGCGGCCTTATCCATCTTAATGAGCGCCGCACGCTTCTTCGCCAGATCCTTCGAGAGCATCGCCTTCACCGGAACCGGCGTGAATCGCGGATCGCCGACATATTTATACATATCCGCGTAGGCCAGTTTTTTCGCCTCGATCATGATGTGCAGCGCATCCGCGGAGTTGTGCGCATATTGGCCAAGCGGAAACTGCTCCATGATGTTCAACATCGTTAATGCGGCAATCCCTTGCCCATTTGGTGGAAGTTCGTAGACGGTCCATCCCCGATATGTCGTCGAGAGTGGCTCGACCCACTCCGGTTGAAAATCGCGAAAATCTTCGAGCGTATGCGTACCGCCTTGTGCCTGCAGGAATTTCACCATCGTTCCGGTCATTGGGCCGTTGTAGAAAGCATCACGGCCATGCTCGGCCACTTGCCCAAGCGAAGTGGCAAGCGCCGGATTCTTGAATTCATCGCCGACCTTGGGCGCGGCGCCGTTCGGAAGGTACGTGTCTTTATAGCCCGGCTGCTGCATCAAACTCTTCGCCACCCAATAGCGCGCGTTCCTCTCAGCCAGCGGAAATCCGTTTTGGGCGTAGTAGATCGCAGGCGCGAGGATTTCGGAGAAAGGCAGCGTGCCAAACCGGCCGCGCAAGGCATCCCATCCCGCGACCGTACCGGGAATGTCGATGGTTTCAACGCCGATGGGATTGATGTGATCGACGCCGTGCGATTTCAAATATTCGATGGTGAGCTCTTTCGGCGTCCAACCGCTGGAGTTCAACCCATAGAGCTTCCCGGTCTTCGC
>JASHRB010000411.1 GCA_030037575.1 Candidatus Sulfotelmatobacter sp.
AGACAGCAGCCGAGTTTGTAAGAACAAAAATGAAGAAGCCGGTGGTCGGCTTCATCGCCGGACAAACTGCACCTCCGGGACGGCGCATGGGTCACGCCGGCGCGATCGTCTCGGGCGGCAAAGGTACGGCCGCAGAAAAGATCACAGCGATGGAAGCGGCTGGAATTCGCGTGGCAAAATCTCCCGCGGCCATCGGAGAAACGCTGGTAGCCGCGCTGGGCGTGAAAGTTTAGCTTAGCCAGGCTGGATGCAAAACCCAGACAGCCGATTCTCATCTGACCAGAACTCAGCTAACGATCAAGAACGGACGAGCAACGACCCATGAAAACTCTGCAGCGCACTCTTACCATCATTAAACCGGATGCCGTCGCCAAGAATGCGGTGGGCGACATCATCGAACAATTCGAGAAAGATGGCTTTCGCATTCTGGCCATCAAGATGCTCGAAATCTCGAAGCATCAGGCCGAACAATTTTATGCCGTTCACGCAAGTCGGCCCTTCTATAACTCGCTTACGAATTTCATGTCGAGCGGGCCGATCGTGGCTCTCGCGCTCGAAAAAGAAAATGCCATCACCGACCTGCGCAAGCTGATGGGTGCGACCAATCCCGCCCATGCCGAAGCGGGGACGATTCGCAAGAAGTGGGCGTCGAGCATCGAGCACAACGCCATTCACGGCTCCGACGCCGAGGAGACGGCGCGGTTTGAGCTGAGTTTCTTTTTCGCGGGATACGAATTGGCAAAGTAAGCCGGTTGCCCCGTTTCCGATTCTCCGATGACGCGCGCGATTGTCTGACTTCCGCGCACAAATCTCGAAGTTCAGGCTGTGCTTTACACCCAAAGTTCCGGACGGAAAAGGCGATCACCCTCGTAACTGCCGGCCGGCGAAAAGCCGTCATCGCTCCCGGCTAGCGCTCTTCACCGGAGCGCAGAAACGGAGTGAACACCATGAAAACCTGATAGCCCTGTTCGTCGCGCTTGCCTCCACCGACGCCATCGCCCAGGCGAGAGAGCCCTGCGATGAATTGAAGGCTGAGATCGCGAAGAAGATCGAGTCGCACAATCTCGTTTCGTATTCGTTGCAAGTCCTTGACAAGGGCCAAGAGACGGACTGTGAGGGCAAGACAAATCGGCAGCTGCGACGGCGGCACCAAGAGCATCGTTTACCGCAGAAGAGCAACCCCGACGCCCACTACGCGGGCTAAAGCAGCGGACACAAGCAAACAGCAATAGCGCACGGGATCTATTCGAGGACGGTCTGGCTAGCCGAGCGGCTCGAACAGGTTGCCTTCCGTGCGGTCGGCAATTTTCGGCAAGTCCTTGCGGGCAAACTGCAGGAAGTATGGTGCGGCGCGGTGAGCTTCGAGCGCCGTGTCGTCTTTGTACTGCTCGTAGATGAAGAAGCGCCGCGGATCGGTCTTGTGCCGGTGCACCTGATACATCACGCAGCCGGGCTCTTTGCGCGACTCTTGGGTCAGCTTCGAGAACAGCGCAGCGACTTCCACTTCCTTTCCAGCTTTCGCCGTCCACGTTACGGCCAGAACCACCATGGTGCGCTCCTTACGCGCAGGCTGTCGCCTGGGATATGGCAACTCATTCTAGGCTTTTGGGGATGAAATTGTCTTTATCTGCTCGAGAAACCCGTTGGCAAAGATGATCTGGTCGCGGTCGGGGCCGGTTGAGATCATCCCGATTTTTGTTGTCGTTTCTTTTTCCACCAACGCCATATACTCGCGCGCCGCTTTGGGCAGTTGATCGAACGTAGTGAGGCCTTGCGTAGAAACGCGCCAGCCGGGCATTTTGTGGTAGATGCATTCGATTTTCTCGTAGCCGCTGGCCTGCGCCGGAATCTCGCCCGTCTCTTCGCCGTCGATTTTGTAACCGACACAAACCGGAATCTCGGCCAGCTGGTCGAGCACATCCAGCTTGGTAACGACCAGCCACGAGATCCCGTTAATCATGCCCGCGTAGCGCAGCAGGGGCAGGTCAAGCCACCCCGTGCGCCGCGGACGACCTGTGACCGCGCCGAATTCGTTGCCCCGCACGCGCAGTTGCTGGCCGGCGTCACCTTTTTCTTCCGTGGGAAATGGTCCCTCGCCCACGCGCGTGCAATAAGCCTTGGTCAATGCGATGACCGAATCCATCGCATTCGGCGCCACTCCGGTGCCAATGGCCGCACCGCCCGAGGTGGCGCTGGAAGAAGTCACAAAGGGATAAGTTCCATGATCGATGTCGAGCATCGTCCCTTGCGCGCCTTCGAACAAAATTGACTCGCCAGCCGCCAAAGCTTGATTGAGCAACACCGCCGTATCGGCAACGAAGGGAGCAATCTTTTCGGCTGCGCCGGCGTACTCCGTATACATTTTGTCGGCGTCGAGCGGCTCAGAGTTGAACAGCGCATGGGCAATCATATTTTTTTCGCGCACCGCGTTTTCAATGTGCTTTTTCAGCAGTTTCAGATCGAGCAGATCGGCAACGCGCAAACCGCGGCGGCCCATCTTGTCTTCATACGCCGGCCCGATGCCGCGAGAAGTGGTGCCAATCTTCACGCGTCCGGGAGCGTTCTCAGCTGCCAACTCGATCATTCGGTGGTAGGGCAGAATCACCTGCGCGCGGTTCGAGATGAAGAGATTGCCGTCGACCCCTACTCCCGCTTGGCGCAGGGCGGCGACCTCCTTGAGAAAAGCGATCGGATCGAGAACCACGCCGTTGCCTATCACACTGCGGCATCGCGGGCGCAATACGCCGCACGGAACGAGCTGCAACACGAACTTCTTCCCGTTAATAATGACGGTGTGGCCGGCGTTGTGGC
>JASHRB010000412.1 GCA_030037575.1 Candidatus Sulfotelmatobacter sp.
CAGGAATCTCGATAACGGTCGCGCCCAGCTTGCGCAATTCCCGCGAAAGCGCGCCCGCCTGATGCCGGGCTCGGCCCACCAGCACGCGAATGCCTGAAAGCGGTCGCGCCCGCCGTTTATCGCTCGCATTTTCCTTCATTCGTGCTCTTTCAAGTTCCGTTTGTCGCTGGAGACGTTCCCGAGCCCTTGCTCCTTCATCATTTCAGCCACACCGGTCACAACCGAATCGGCCGATTTTTCCAACGATCCGATCACATTGGCTTGGTCTTGCTGCGTGCGATTCTGGCTGAGTTTGAATTTTCCTTCGATCTTCGTGGCGACGATTTCAAACCCAACGATCTGCCGCAACATATTCTCGCGAAATGTCGAACTTAAACTCTCCCATTGATCCCAGTAAGCCGGTTCGAAGGTCTGAATCAAATCGTGGAGCACCTGGGGCAGATCGTCTGCAGAAGAGAAAAGGCGTGCGGCGCCATAAACGTGCACGGCCGCATAATTCCACGTCGGAACGCTTTCGCGCGCCCGGTAATTGCCGGGCGAGACATAGGCGTGCGGCCCATGAAAAATGGTCAAACATTGTGGCCGGCGCTCAAGATAACTCCAGTGTGGGTTTGCCTTGGCGACATGGCCGCGAAGCACCAGCTTGGACTCAGAGCCGTCATCGCCCGCTCGTGAGCTGAGCAAAAGCGGCAGATGGGTGGCGTAAGGTCCGGATTCCGTGGTTGAAATTAATATGGCGAATGGATTCGCGCGCATGAAGGCAAGCGCGTCCTCCTCGTGGCGCAGGCGAAAATGTTCGGGGATGTACATGGTGCTTTTTCATTATTGCAGCAAGACGACGCGAGCGCGAAATCAAGGCCGTCCTTGCGGTTATGGTTGCGGCGGCACGGCAGCGCCGCGCCCGTAAACGGCGTCAAGAATTTCCGCGCCGCCTCGGCGAAGCAATGCCTCGCCTACGATGTTGCCCAGCTTTTCTGGCTCGGTGAAACCATCGCCGCGCGATTCGCGCAAGAGTTTCGAGCCATCGGGATGGGCGACGATGGCCTGGAGATGCAAATTGGCGCTGCGCATCTCCGCAAACGCGCCGATCGGAACCTGACAGCCACCGCCCAGGCGCTTGAGCAAAGTGCGCTCGCAGGTGGTCGTGGCGCGTGCGGCGGTATTGTTCAGAAATTCCAGATGCTCTCGCATGGTGGCGTCGCCTTGGCGAATTTCGATGGCCAGCGCTCCCTGCCCTGCGGCCGGGCACATCATTTCCGCGGAAATGATGTGTTTGATCAGTTTGGTTTTGCCGAGGCGTTTCAATCCAGCCACCGCAAGAATGACAGCCTCGTACTCGCCTTGCTCGAGCTTGCGCAGGCGCGTATCGACGTTGCCCCGCAGCGGATGAATCTTGAGGTCGGGGCGCAACGCCTTGAGCTGCGCTTGCCGTCGCAAGCTTGATGTGCCGACGCGAGCGCCCTGTGGCAGGTTTTCGAGTTTTGAATATTGAGGCGAGCAAAAGGCGTCGCGCGGATCTTCCCTTTTAGTGATCGCGGCGATTTCGAATCCGGCGGAGAGTTCGGTGGGCAAATCCTTCAACGAATGCACCGCAAGATCAACGCGTCCCGCGGCGAGGGCTTCTTCTATTTCCTTGGTAAACATGCCCTGGGTGCCAACTTTGGCGAGAGCAACGTCGGTGATTTTGTCGCCGGTGGTATGGATGATTTCAATCTCGACCTCATTCCCGCGGGCGCGGAGCAGCGCGGCGATGTGGTTGGCTTGCCAGAGCGCAAGTTGCGAACCGCGGGAGCCGATGCGGAGCTGGGCCATCAACTAGCCGTCCCCACTTCGTCGTTCTTGGTCACTGGCTTTGCCTTCTCTTTCTCCGCTTTCTCCTGCAAATTGAAGAGCCTACGCACCACATCGATGACCGTAGTCGCTTCGGCTTCCTTAGCGGCAGACTTCAGCGTGGTGATGGGCGTGTGCATGACCTTGTTGATAATGCCGCGTGTCAGGGCTTCTACAGCCATTTCCTGCTCCGGAGTCAGCTTGCCCATGCGCCCGCGCAGGCGGTCGATTTCCGCCTGGCGAATTGTTTCGAGATGATCGTGCAGGCTCACGATGGTCGGCACTACGTCGAGTGCGTGCTCGCGCGCCTCGAAGCCAGCCTCAAATTTTTCCACTTCGCTTAAAATGATCGCTTCGGCGCGCACGGCCTCCACGCGGCGATCGGCGACATGACTCGAAACCGACTGCTGTAAATCGTCGATGTCGTAAGCGAAGATGCCGTCGAGCTTCGCCATCTCCGGCGCAACGTCGCGCGGAACGGCGATGTCGATGAAAAACATCGGGCGGTTCTTGCGGCGGGCTAGGAATTGTTCTCCCTGCTCGCGGCGGAAAATGGGGTGGGGAGCACCGGTCGATGTGATAACGATATCGGCGCGGTCACAGCTGTCATATAGATCGTCGAACTTGATGGCTTGCCCGCCAAACTTGTGTGCCAGGCCGACGGCGCGATCGTACGTCCGGTTCGAAACAAAAATGGAGGCGCAGCCATGCGCGATCAGATGGCGGGCGGCAAGTTCGCTCATTTTGCCCGCACCTACAATAAAAACGTTTTTTCCTTGCAGCGTTCCAAAAATTTTCTTGGCGAGTTCCACTGCAACCGAAGCGATCGAAACCGATGACGCCCCGACGGCGGTCTCGGTACGCACGCGCTTGGCCACGGCGAACGCTCGCGTAAAGAGCTGAGCCAGATGCCCGCCTACCGCGCCTACGGCGAGCGCGGTTGCATAAGCTTCCTTCACCTGGCCGAGAATCTGCGCTTCTCCGACCACCATCGAGTCGAGACTCGAGGCCACGCGAAATACGTGGCGCACGGCTTCTTTCTCGCCAAATTCATATAAATGAGGATCAAGTTCTTCCGCCTTCAGGTCGAAACGATCGTATAAAAAGCCGCGCAGGTTGGCCGATCCGTTGCTCGTGTGCGTGATCATCTCGACCCGGTTGCAGGTGGAAATGATCATGCCCTCCTCGATTCCCGGATGAGCGGCCAGATCGCGGCACCAATCGGGCAAACGCGACTCGGGAATCGCAAGCCGCTCGCGCACTTCGAGGGGAGCGCTCTTGTGATTCACGCCGATGAGCTGATATCTCACGAGGCAAACCTGTGAATGGCCGAGAAGTAGTTTGCTGCCCAGGCCACAATGGCCGCAACAAACGCGCAAGTCGCCAGAACCGCGGCACGGCGGCCACGCCATCCCGAGTTCCAGCGGGTGAAAACCATGAGCATGTAGACCGCCCACATCAGAATGGAAAGGAGAATTTTGGGGTCCGCAAAGTCGATGTGCCCGTAGGTCGACATGGCCACGACCGAGCCCGTAATCAGGCCAAGCGTCATGAAGGGAAATCCGAGCAGCAGAGAACGGTAACCCATCTGATCGATGACTTCAAGCGCGGGAAGAAACGACATCAAGCTGCTCGGCTTTTTTGCTTTCAGCCGCCTTTCCTGGATCAGATAAAGCAAACTTGCCCCGAAGCTGAGCAGCAGAGCGGCGTAGCCGGCGAAGATGAGAATAATGTGAGCAATCAGCCATCC
>JASHRB010000031.1 GCA_030037575.1 Candidatus Sulfotelmatobacter sp.
CATCATCCATCGCGATCTCAAGCCGGCCAACATTCTGGTGATTGCATTGGATGGCCAGCCGATGCCGCGCATCATCGATTTTGGCTTGGCCATGGCGGCCGAGCCGCCGTCCGGCGCGCCGCAAGCGCAGACCCGCGCGGAGCTCATGGTGGGCACGCCCGGCTATATGAGTCCGGAGCAGGCTGGCGCGGCCGACATCGACACGCGGACCGACGTCTACTCTTTAGGCGTCGTGCTCTATGAGTTGCTTACAGGGCAGTTGCCGTTTGACGCGAGTGCGTGGCGGCACTTGCCCGTCTCTCAGACGGTCCAGCGCATTCAGGAACAGGTGGCGATCCGCCCCAGTTTGCGGGCGGCGGAGAAGTCGCCAGTTTCAGCCACCGCAGCCGAACATCGCGGTACGAAGCCGCGGTGGCTGGCGAAACAATTGGCCGGCGACTTGGACCTGATTGCGGCCAAGGCGCTCGAGAAAGACCGCCAACGCCGCTATGGGACTCCCTCGGAGCTTGCGGCCGACATCCGGCGAACCCTCGATCACTATCCTGTGGATGCCCACTCGCCGAGCGCGCGATACCGGATGGGAAAGTATGTGCGGCGGCATCGCGTGGGTGCGGCCACGACCGCGCTTTTGGCGCTGATCCTTCCCGCCTTTGCCGTAGTGCAGGCCGTCGAGCTGCGCCGCATCGCGCGGGAACGCGACCGGGCGAGCCGCATCGCGGATTTTATGACCGGGATGTTCAAGGTGTCAGATCCGAGCGAGGCCCGCGGCAACCAGGTCACAGCGCGGGAGATTCTGGATAAAGCTTCGAAGGGGATCGACACCGGGCTCAAGAAAGATCCAGACCTGCAATCGCAGATGATGTTTGTGATGGCCGAAGTTTATGAGAGTCTGGGCCTGTATTCCCGCTCCGAGAATCTGCTCAGGCGGTCTGCCGCAATTCGGCAGCGCGAATTCGGCGACAAAAGCCGGGAAGTGCTGAGCACATTGGCTGCGCTGGGCTGGACTCTGGACCACGAGGGCCACTACGCCGAGGCGGAGAAACTGCAGCAACAGGTTCTTGAAACCGCGCGCCACGCACTTGGTCTGCGGAACGCAGATACGTTACGTGCCATGCAAGGATTGGGCTTGTCGCTGTCCTGGGAAGGCCGGTATTCCGAAGCCGAGCAGTTGCAGCGGGAGGCCATCGACGGGCAGAGTCGTTTGCTTGGACCCGAACATCCCGACACTCTTGGAACCATGAACAATCTGGGTCTCACATTGCAGCAGCAGGGACGGCTTGGCGAGGCCGAACAACTGGACAGGCAAGTGGTTGAAGGGCGCGAGCGCGTGCTGGGACTGGAGGACCCCGACACGGTGACAGCGATGAACAACATGGCCGCTGTCCTAGTGTATGAGCGCCGCTACGCCGACGCGGAGAAGGAATTCCGGCAGGTCTTGGATATCCGGCGCCGCGTCCTCGGGCCGGAGCACCCTGACACTGTGCAAACCATGAACAATCTGGCGATTACCCTGAGGCGGGAGGGGCATCTCGCCGATTCCGAGGCGTTGCAACAGCAGGCTTTCGAAATTTACCGGCGGGTGCTCGGCCCCCAGCATCCGGTGACGTTGCAGGTCATGAATAATCTGGCGGAGACGTGGGCGGATATGGGTAAGTATTCGCAAGGGGAAAAGCTCGTGCAACAAGCACGTGACATTCAACTGCGCGTTCTTCCCCCCGACGCTCCGGCAACGGCAATTTCGACGTACAACCTTGCCGGAATTGCGGCCCGGGAGGGGCGGCACGAGCTTGCGCTCACCATGGCACGAGAAGCCGTGGATCATGGCCTTCCGCCTTTGGCCGATATTGGCATTGGACAGGATCCGGATTTCAAGTCGCTGCGCGGCGATCCGCGCTTCGACGCGCTGGTCAAATACGCCAGCAATAAAGCCGCTTCCCCATCGAAGAAACAGTAGGGGCGACCAGGTTTTACCAGGTTTCCAACCTGCACCCAGCGCGCTTGAATCCGCATCCAGTCCTGGCCAGCATCTGTTCGTACAGTTCTGCAGGCCTGCTCGCAAACTCACCTCAGTCGCGGAGACGGAGCATTCAATCGCTTGGCTCGGAGCCCCTAGAAAAGTGAGAGACCCGGCTGGTTCTTAAAGCTAGACACGGCCGGTTTTAGGCATGGACACGCTCTTCACCAATGCGGCGATCCGGCGATGCCGGCCGGCAAAGTCTCCGGCTCCGGCACGGTGGCGATTCCCATTCAGGGACGGCCGGATGTCATTGCGATTCTCCGATGCCCAGACCCATTTTGCTCGATGGTCTGCTCGACAAAGTTTTGTCGATTGCCGAGCCCCCCCTAGTCGGTAAATGCGCACCGGTTCGCCAACAACCCTGTCGATCGCGGCGAGACCGTTGGAACCTACGCTCCGGTGTTCAACGCCATCCTTAACCATCGGCCCTTGTCCACGAATCCGCAGCCGCCGACAAACAGCCATCCCGTCACTCAGGCAGTGCCGCAACAGGGGACACTCTTCCGTGGCAGTCTAATCTCGGAGCAGGAGGCGGGACGATAGAAGGCGAATGTGGTGTGGGGGATGACGTGAGAGAAGCGATGAGCTTGCGGTCATGCGCTTAAGCCGCTCCGCAGCTATGTCCAAGACTTGTATGGGAAAGCAAACGACGTGGAACTCCGCTCACTTGCATGGCCGCTTTGCCCTTAGTCTGTACTCTGTATTTCCCCGCCCACTCGCGGCCTTACCGGGAAAGTCCGCCCCGGCGCCGCTCCAAATGCTCCCGCGCGCTTAAGTTTGCGCCAGCCAGCAACAACAAGCCCGTCAGAAACGCCCAGAACATCAGGCTCACCGACAGCGAAAACGGGCCGTACACTTCGCCGAAGTTTAGCCAGGGCAGAGCCAGAATATAGCCGTACTTCAGAGCTTCCAGAAGCAATCCGGTAATTACCGATGTTGGCAGGACGGCCCGCGCCGGGACTTTCCCATTGGGCAGCAGCCAATAAATAAGAAAGAAGATGGCGATGCTGGCCGTGATCGCGAACACCTTCATGACCACAAAACCCACCATGTGGATGAATCGGCTGCCGTGGCCGCGCAGTAGAAAACTCATCAGTTCAACGTTTCCCGCCGTCATGGCAATCGAAAGCAAGGTCAGCACTCCGCAGGCAAAGGCGAGCCCCAGCGAAATCAACTGATTTCGGAAATACGATCGATTGGCGGGGAATCGCCAGATGCGGTTCAGCGCGACCTCCAACGGCATAAAAACACTCGACGAAGTCACCAGCAAAATGAGCAACGAGACCGCCTGCACGCGGTTCTTCGCGCTGGAAAGCGCCGTCAGATTGCGGATGACGAACTCCTGGCCCGCCGGAAGATAATCGCGCAGCAGTTCGACCACAATGTCGTACATCACGCGCGAATGAAACACGCGCCGAACCAGCGTCATCAACAGGACCACGAACGGAAAGAATGAAAGAATGGCATTCGCCGCCACCGAAAAAGCAAAGGTATGCACGTCTGTACGCAGCAGATATTGCGCAGTCAGGAGCGCAAGATTCCGTGTTCCGCCGGGAAGCGAACCTGCGCCCGGGGCAGGCGTGAGCCCCAGGGGAGAAACCGCATTGGTTCGGCGATCGTTCACCGCCGTTCGATCCTATCAAAAGGTCGCCAACGGGCCCGTTCCGACAGGAAACTGCGACCGGCGGGGGAGCAATTTCCAAGCCATTTCTTATACCGTGTTAAAGCTTAAACTGTGACCCGCGGTTATTGTTGAGGCATTTTTGCTAATTTTTCTTGCGAAACGATTTAATACTGCTTATTATCTGTTGCTCATGACCCGGTTCCCATCCGGGGCATGATTTTGTAAGGCAGGTTGATGTCTTGAGCAGGGCGGTAGAAATCAGCGTCGAGGGTCTAAGGCTCCGGAAGTTTTGCGTCGAACCATAATTGTGTGCCGCTCAACCAGGGGGTCTTTTGCTTTGGGGCAAGTTTCTCCGGCGCAGAGAGACGCAACCGTGTTCCACCAGGTTTCTTGAGGGGGCGCTCCGTACGTTGAGCAACGAGACAAGTGACCGGGGAACCAATTCTCAAATGATCAGGGAAAGGAGTTTTCTGTGAGAGAGAAAGGAACAGT
>JASHRB010000413.1 GCA_030037575.1 Candidatus Sulfotelmatobacter sp.
GCAGAACGACATCACGACACAATCGCTCTTGGGGCGAGGGTATTGAGTTGGTTATCAGTCTTGCGGATTCCAGAGCGGACAACTGCCATGGCGCTGGGGGCGGCTCGGTTCATTGGACAAACCAAAACAAACCCTATAAAAGATAATACGAAGTCTGCCGGGCTTTGCCGGCGATTCATTTCCACGAGGCAAATTCACTCGCGTGCTGAACGAAGAACGGCGCCGCGCAATTTTGGACATCCTGAATAATCAGGGCCGGGTGCTGGTGGGCGAGCTTTCCAAGCGATTCCAGACCTCGCAAGTCACCATCCGCAAAGACCTCGAAATCTTGCATGCGCACGGCCAGGTTCACCGCACGCACGGCGGGGCCTTGCCGGCGCGCGAGCGCGTGCTGGAAGATCCGACGCTGCGCGAAAAGGAAAAACTGCACCACCAAGAAAAGCTGCGAATCGCGGAGGCGGCGGCCGGCAAGGTGATGGAAGGCCAGGTGGTAATTCTCGACTCCGGCACCACCACTACGGCCATCGCGCGCGCGCTCCGTGATTTTCGCAATCTTACGATTGTCACCAATGCGGTGAATATTGCGGCGGAGTTGAGCGGCAGCACGATCGAAGTAATCCTTACCGGCGGCACATTGCGCAAAAATTCATTCTCCTTGGTCGGCCCCATCGCTGAAGAGATGCTGCGGCACTTGAGCGCCGATTTGCTCTTTCTCGGCGTCGACGGCTTCGACGTGCACTACGGATTGAGCACCCCCAATCTTTTGGAATCGAAAGTGAACCGCGTCATGGTCGAGATTGCGAAACGCACCATCGTGGTTTGCGATTCCAGCAAATTCGGGAGGCGCAGCCTTTCATTGATCGCGCCGCCTACCGAGCTGCATGAGGTCATCACCGACCGCGGAATCTCGAAATCGGATCTGCGCAATTTGAAACAGGCCGGCATTGAGGTAACGGTGGTCTGATTGAATTCTCTTCGCCGCCGCCATCGAGTCATCCACCGGGAGGAGCGATTGTGCCGCAGTTCGACATAACGATTGCCGGAGAACTGAATCTCGATTTAATTCTTTACGGCTTGCCGGATGAACTGGCGCCGGAGCGCGAATTTCTGGCCGATCGCATGACGCTGACGCTGGGAGGTTCATCGTCGATTGTGGCGCACAATCTTGCCGCTTTAGGCAGCTGCGTTGGCTTTCAGTCGCGTATCGGCGACGACGATCTGGGAACGGCGGCGCTGCTGCCGCTACAGCAAATGGGCGTGGATGTTTCGCGTCTGCGGCGCGTGGGCGGTGAGATCAAGACCGGTCTGACCGTGATCCTGCAGCGGTCCGCATGGCGCAATATGGTTACGTATGCGGGAACGATTGCCCAGTTGACATGGGATGATCTCGATCTCGATTATCTTGCGAATGCCCGCCACTTCCACGTGTCTTCTTTTTATTTGCAGCGCGCCTTGCGGCCTCGAATACCCGAGTTATTTCGCGAGATGAAAGCTGCAGGACTGAGCACTTCGCTCGACACCAACGACGATCCGGATGACACCTGGGAAAGCGGCCTGCGTGAGGCGCTGCGTTGCGTTGATGTATTTCTGCCCAATGAGCGCGAAGCGCAGAAGGCAGCTCGTGTCGACAATCTTGAAGCTGCGGTGGGGACATTAGCGGAGATGGTTCCGCTGGTTGTGGTCAAACTTGGGCGCGAGGGAGCGCTGGCACAGCGCGGCGGGGAACGATTTACCAGCCCCTCCATAAAAGTGGAAGCCGTTGACGCAGTTGGTGCCGGGGACAGCTTCGATGCGGGATTTCTGCATGAATACGTGCGCGGAGCAGATTTGACCACCTGTCTTCGCACCGGCAACCTGGCGGGGGCTTTTTCGACCACTCGGTCGGGAGGAACGGAAGCGTTTCGGGATATGGCGTATCGCCACAAGTTCTTTCGAGAGCATGGCCGCGGATCGCGCGTGTAATGGCCATCCCCTGGCTTTCATCTTTCCGGCTCCGCCGCGAAATTAGTTCCCCAAGTCCAAGCGCCGGCTCTTTCATGCCTCATTCCGGCTGCCGCCCCGCCCGGCACGTTACTCTCGTTACCGCCGGCATTGCCCCCCTTGAAATATGATCTGAGTCGGGACCCCATGAAAAAGCTCTCCTTTGTTCTTTCGCTCACCAACGACGACAACGATTACCAACAGGAACAGGCAACTGCGGCCGACCGGGCGGCCAAGCGTTTGGGAGTGGAAATAAAAATTGTGCACGCCAACAATGACGCCGTACAACAAAGTCAGCAGTTGCTCGACTTTATCCAAGCAGATGCGGCGCTGCGTCCGGATGCGATCATGTTTGAACCGGCCGGCGGAACCGCATTTCCCCAGGTAGCACGCGCAGCAACCTCTGCGGGCATGGGCTGGGTCGTTCTCAATCATGATCCAGACTATCTTTCATCGCTCCGCGGAAACAGCCGCATTCCGGTTTTTTCTATCAGTTCGGACCACGTGGAAGTAGGCAAGATTCAGGGCCAACAGTTTGCCGCCCTCCTGCCGCAGGGCGGATCGATTCTCTACATCGAGGGACCAGGCCATAGTGCGGCCGCCAAGGAAAGAACGGCGGGCATGATGAAGACCAAGCCTTCCAATATTGCGGTGAAGACGTTGCGCGGTAATTGGACGGAAGATAGTGCGTATCGTTCGGTGAGTTCCTGGTTGCGCCTGAGCACCTCGCAAAAGACGCCGATTGACCTGGTCGGAGCGCAGGACGACAGCATGGCTGCCGGCGCCCGAAAAGCGTTCGCAGAAATCGCCGCCGGTGATCGCGAGCGCTGGCTCAAGATTCCATTTACCGGTTGCGACGGTTTGCCGAGGACCGGGCAATCGTGGGTGCGAACCGGACTGCTCGCGGCGACCATCTACATTCGTCCAAACGCAGGTCTCGCGGTGGAGATGCTGACGGAGGCGATGCGCGCCGGGTCTCAGCCGGCCGAGCGCAAATTGATTGAACCTGAGTCGGTGCCCACGCTGGCACAGCTGGCCGCCAAACCGGGGACGGAAGGCAAGCCCCTTCGATCGACTCGCGCCGGCGCATAAAAAACGGGCCTGCTCGCCGGTGCCTGCTGCATCGTCTAGGACTTTGCTGGGCCGGGGTTCCGGCCAGTCGCTCTCGACCATCGCGCCTGTAGTAATATCTTTGCTTCGATCCTGCGATCCCGTCAATCGTTGGGCGCCAACATTGCAAATCTAGGTTTTGACCTGGTGGCCGCAACCGGCTTCAGACCGAGCCGGGGCGTCCACGATCTCTGAATACGGGAGCCCCGGCATGTCTTCGCTTCGCGCTGAACAAATCCGCAGATATTCTGTTGCCGATTTCCTTCGTTTCGCTTTTCTCCTGGCTTTGCTCTGGTTGTCGGTGCCCATGAGCGCCGCCGAACCCTCTTCGCTGAATCTCGATTCCGGCTGGCGGTTTCGAGCCACCACCGAGGTTGAGAACCCGGAAGCGAAGCAGTGGCATCCCGCGCAGGTTCCCGGGGTTGTGCATACCGATTTGCTCGAGAACAAGCTGATTCCCGATCCGTTCGACAAAGATAACGAATTTCACCTGCAATGGATCGGCCTGGCTGACTGGGAATATCAGACCACATTTCAAATTGCTGCGGCTACGCTCGAGCACGAACATCTCGATCTTGTGTTCGACGGACTCGATACGTTCGCGGATGTGTACCTCAACGACCAATCGATTCTTCGTGCCGACAACATGTTCCGCACCTGGCGGGTGCCGGCGAAGGCCATGCTCAGGCCCGGTTCGAACACGTTGCGCATTGTTTTCCATTCAGCGGTCGAACACATGCTTCCGTACGTAAAGTCGCTGCCTTATGTTTTGCCGTCCATTTCCACCCACAACTTCGGCAACGAAGAGAACATTGCCACTGCTCCCTACACGCGCAAGGCGCCTTACCAATATGGATGGGACTGGGGACCGAGATTTCTCACGGAGGGCATTTGGCAGCCGGTGCGTCTGGAGATGTGGGATGTGCTGCGCATCGACAATTTTCACGTTCATCAAGAAACCATTACTTCCGCCCTGGCCAACCTGAGGGCTGAGCTTGCCGTAGAAGCGAGCAAACCAACGACCGCAACTCTCATTCTGTCCCATGACGAAATGTCCGGGCCGCAAACTGCCGATGGAACACAGACCTTGCAACTGAATGCGGGCATAAATCATATTTCTGTTCCGCTGCGCCTGCTGTCGCCGAAGCTGTGGTATCCCCTGGGATACGGCCCGCAGAATCGTTATCGATTTTCTGCTGCGCTAAACAGCGGCCGCGAAGTGCTGGCTCGCGCGGAGACCAAAACTGGCCTGCGTTCGCTCGAGTTGCGCCGCGTGGCGGATGAGTGGGGAAAGAGCTTCGAGTTTGTAGTCAATGGCATTGTTGTTTACGCCAAAGGCGCGGACGTGATTCCATTCGACAGCTTTCCCAATCGGGTTACGCCCGAGATTCATCGCCGTATTCTTCAATCCGCCGTGGATGCACATATGAATATGGTTCGCGAATGGGGCGGCGGTTATTACGAGTCGGATGATTTCTACGACATCTGCGACGAACTTGGAATCATGGTCTGGCAGGAGTTTTCCTTTGGGGGAGATATGATTCCGGGGGACGTTGCCTATCAGGAAAATGTTCGGCAAGAGGCGATCGATCAGATCAAGAGGCTGCGCGACCATCCCAGTATCGTCGTCTGGTGTGGAAATAATGAAGTTGAGACCGGATGGTACCACTGGGGCGACCGGCAGGATTTCAAGGAATCGATTTCGCCCGAGGACCGCGACCGCGTCTGGCAGGATTACATCATCATGTTCGCCGATATTCTCAAGAGCGCGGTTGAAAAGTACGCCGATCCGACTCCCTATTGGCCCAGTTCTCCCAGCGCGAACTTCGAAGAGATTCCCGACAATCAGCACAACGGCGACATGCACTACTGGGCGGTTTGGCACCAGCAAGCCCCCGCCTCCGACTACACCAAACAGTTTCCCCGCTTCATGACTGAGTACGGATTCCAATCGTTCGCCGAAATGCGAACCATCCGCGCCTACGCGCACAATCCGGAGGACTTCGATATTCGCTCGAGGGTCATGCAGGCGCATCAGAAAAACAAGGGGGGGAATGAACGCATTCTCACCTACATGCTGCGCGAGTATCGCGAGCCCAAGGATTTCGCGTCGTTCGTTTATTTGAGCCAGGTGCAGCAGGCGGAGATCATCAAGATAGGAGCCGAGCATTTGCGCCGCAATCGCCCTCGCATCATGGGATCGCTCTATTGGCAGTTGAATGATTGCTGGCCGGTGGCTTCGTGGGCGAGCATCGATTATTACGGCCGCTGGAAGGCTTTGCAATACTACGCGCGCCGCTTCTATGACGATGTTCTGATCTCGC
>JASHRB010000414.1 GCA_030037575.1 Candidatus Sulfotelmatobacter sp.
CAGTGTTTGCCGTTCAGCCAGATTCCGCATACCACACGGCTTTTCGCCGATTTCCTCGCATATTCCCCAAGCGTGCGGCAATTCTATCCACATTCTCCACATTTCAGCGAATGGATGAAGTCGCAGGTTTCTGCGCTGCGATACGACTCGGCACGGCGCGAAAAAGTTAGCGCGATTCTCGAGCGGCAGAATAAATCCTGGAACGCGTCGCCGCCAACGGTTGCGAATATCGAGCGCCTGCGTCGGGGAGCGTCGGCCGTTGTCACCGGGCAGCAGGTTGGTTTGTTCGGCGGGCCGATGTTTTCCATCTACAAAGCTCTGAGCGCGGTAAAGTTGGCCGAAGAAGCCGCGGCTGCGGGAATCGACACGGTTCCGATTTTTTGGCTCGCCACTTACGATCACGATCTCGCCGAAGTGAATCATGTTTCGATGCCCGGCGGCGACGGCATGCTACGCACTTTAACTACGTCGAGCCGAAGGATTGCGAATGCACCCGTCAGCGAAGTGCGTTTCGGCGAAGAGATCGTGCCGGTGGTGGAAGAAGCGGTAAGCTTGCTCGGCGATTCTGAAGTCTCGCAATTCCTGCGCGAATGCTATCGAGCCGGAGAATCGCTGGGAACGGCTTTTGCGCATTTGTCCGCGCGATTATTCGCCCAGTGGGGAGTCATTGTTCTCGATGCGTCCGATCCTGACTTGCATCGTGTTGCTGCGCCGATCTATCGCGCGGCGATCGAGCGCGCGGAAGATTTAACTGTAGCGTTGCCGGCACGTGGGCAGGTGCTCGAGAAAGCGGGCTACTACCAGCAAGTAAAAGTGACGCCTTCGTCTGTGCTGCTTTTCACGCTTCATAATGGCGCGCGCACGGCAATTCATCGCCGGGGAGTGAACCACGCTGCAGAATTCATGATCGGCACAGGCAGCGGAGCAGAGAAGCTTTCGGCCCCTGATTTGATCGATCGCATCAATGCCGCGCCGGAGAGCTTCAGTCCCAATGTGCTCTTGCGTCCGGTGGTGCAGGATTATCTTTTGCCGACACTGGCTTATGCCGGCGGTTCGGCCGAGGCGGCGTATTTCGCTCAAGCCGGAGCGGTATATGAAACGCTGCTTGGCCGGGTTACGGGAATCCTCCCCCGCTTCTCGGCGACGCTGGTCGAACCGAAGATACAACACAAATTGCAGCATTACGGCCTCACCGTTCCCGAGGTTTTTCAGGGCGGCGAGGTTCTGCGCCGAAGGCTGGCCTCGCACCTGCTTCCGGAAGATTTGCAGTCCGCATTTGAGCGAGCCGGCAAGTCAATCTCCGATTCCTTCTCCGCTCTGAGAGAATCGCTGGCCAAACTTGATCCCACCCTGGTGGATGCCAGCCAGACCGGTGCTTCAAAAGTGCATTATCAGCTCGAACGGCTGCGCGAGCGAGCCATGGCGGCTGAACTGCGGCGCAGCGAGCTCATCGGCCGGCACGGCGAGATCCTCAGCAATGCTCTCTATCCCAAGGGAGCTTTACAGGAGCGGGGAATCGCAGGCGTGTATTTTCTCGCACGCCACGGGAGCGAACTGTTGCAAACGATTTACGACGCAATCCGCACCGATTGCCACGATCATCAAATCCTGGAGTTATAGATTCCCTCGATTGCAGATGGCCAGTCTACCTTCCAGGCCTCGCTCAGTGGGTATCGCCGGCTGCTAGGTAGGTTCCCAGGCCAATCATTACCGCTCCGGTTAATGTTCGCTGCCTGCGGCGAAACCTAGGCGAAGATCGAATTTTATTCACGATTATTCACTTGACAAAAGCTATTCCCCGTGCAAGAATTCTCGGCATGGAAGTTAACTGCTATTTAGGCCTTGGTTTAGAAGTTGCTTTCGCCAATTGCTTCCGTAAATCCCTTTTGATGCTCGCCAACAATTTCCTAGTCGGCACCCGCTTTAACCCTTCCCGTTTTTGCTTCGCGTCCAATGGAGAACTCCTATGACTCTAATTGACGTAATCAATCTGTTTGATACCGACGAAAAATGCCGCGAATTGCTTGTGCGCTTGCGCTGGCCGAATGGGGTTGAATGTCCGCGATGCAAGATGGCCGTCGTAGAACTTGAAACCGAAAAGCAACTCTTCTATTGCAAGGATTGCGATTATCAGTTCACAGTTACTGCCGGAACGATCTTCAACGACTCCCATCTCCCGCTGCAAAAATGGTTCCTTGCTACGCTTCTGCTGTGCGAAGCAAAAAAAGGAATGAGCGCCCATCAATTGAAGCGCACAATCTGGGGCAAGCATAACGGCTCCTATAAAACCGCATGGTATCTCTGCCACAGAATCCGCAAGGCAATGGCGATGGCAGAGCGCCCGATGCTGGACGGCACCGTTGAAATGGACGAAACCTATGTTGGCGGAAGGAACCTCGGTCGTGGAGCGGCACGAAAAAACGACAACAAAGAAGTTGTAATCGGCATCCGGCAGCGCGGCGGCGATCTGCGCCTGTTCCATGCCGAGCAAGTTACGTCCGGCGAACTGGCGAAGTACATCAAAGAAAATGTTTCGACCGATGTTGACGTGATCGTGACCGACGAATTTGTC
>JASHRB010000415.1 GCA_030037575.1 Candidatus Sulfotelmatobacter sp.
ACGGGAACTCCATATTTCATGTAAACCGGAAGCGGGTGGTCGTCGCCGCTGACGCCCAGAATGACGTCGTTGGAAGTCAGGCAGATTTCGACCAAGATGTTGCGCTCGGCCATGTCCTGTAGCAGGGCGAGCGGATCCTTTTCGTTCATGACGTCGACGCCGTGGCCGATGCGCTGGGCGTGGCCGCGGTCGATGGAGGCACGAATGTGAAAGCTGAGCTCGTCGGGAGGGACGAGCCCCATGGCCAGTTCGCCGGCATGGAGCGAGATGTGCACCTTGGGATAAAGGCCGTGCAAATAGTCGAGCATGGCCATGTGCCGGTTAAAGTCGCGAATGGGCACGTACCAGTCTTCCGCCATAACCAGGTTCAGGCCGACAAATTTGGCATCGGAGGAAGCGAGTTCGAAGCCGAGCAGCATTTGGGTGAAGACGACCGGCGGGGGCAAACCGCGCAGAACCTGATAAAGATAGCGCACGGTGACGGCGCAGCCGGGAGCGGCGTCGGGCGTGCCGCATTTCATGATTTCGCGCGCGCGGGAGTCGTCGGCCGCCAGACGCTTGCTGGTTTCCGCGGCGAGCTGTTTGATTCCCGCGGCCAGGAGGGCGGCCCGCATCTTGGCGTAGTCCGAAGTCGCTTGGATTTTTTTTGCCAGCTCGATGGCGGCGCCGCCGTCGGCGGTGTGCATGTATTCCACGTAGCGCAGATGATCTTCGCCGGCGCGATTGGTCGAGGTGGCGATGGCTTCGGCGACGTGCGTCTGGGAAGCCAGGTCGAATTTGTCGAAGGCGGCGAAGAAGTGGTCGTGGCCGGATTCGTTTCCCGGGTTCCAGTTGCGCATCGACCAGGCGTCAATCATGCCGTTGTAAAGCACCTGATCGTGGTAAGCGCATTGAGCCGCAGGTTTATTGGTGAAGTTGGCGCAGGAGTCGTCGCAAGGGGGAGCCAGAAGGCGGAAAGAAGTGCGGTCCACGCAAAGGCCGCCGTCGGCGGCGAAATTGATGAGATCTTCGGCGTAGATGGCGCCGTCGAGGTGATTGTGAAGATCGCCGCCTTTGGGCAAGTCGCGTAGAAAAGCCAGCAGTAAGGGCGGCTGCTTGCGAACCGAGTCGAAGTAGCGGGCGGTGCGCTGCTCGGAGCTTTGCGCCGCAGCCGGCGCGGACAACAAAACGAAGAGCAGGAGACAGCGCAGCAGCGCGCGCGGCGAGGTTTGCACGAAAAATCCTCCGAGCCGGATAAGAGTCAGGAAACGAGATTGTAATCGGTTGGAAGCCGCGGATTCAGGGAAAATGGCGGCGAGCCAAGAAAACCCTGGCCCCGGGCCGGTCAGCGCAGGATGGCAACTGCGGCGATGACGATGGCGAGCACCAGCAGAGCCAGCAGAACGTGCTTGTTGGCGGCGAACCACGAGGGAGATTCGATGGGCGAGTTGAAAAAGTGAGCGGAGTGTTCCCGCGCCGCTTTGTCCGAACGAGCGGGGTGCGCACGGGAAGCTTCGTACATTTTCGCGGGCGGTGCGGGAATCGATGTTGCCCCAGAAAGCGAAGCGGATGCAGTGGCCCCAGGTTGGCCAGCGGGAAGTTCGGTCGTGGCGTACAAGCTTTTGCGCGGGAGCGGCTGGCCGCGCCACCTTTTCTCTTCGCACTCAACGCACAGCAGTCTTCCGGGCGAAACCGGAAAACCGCAAGCCTGGCACTTTTGCAGGCGGCGCAACCCGGGCGGCACACTGCTTGCGGAGGATTCATGGGCTGGCTCCGCGCTGCGTTGCGCCTGCGTGCAGGCTGACCAGAAAAGCGGCTTGGGGGCCGCAGGTTCTGTTTTTGATGGCTGGAGCGAGGCTTTTTCGGACGAGCATTTTTCGCGCGCCGCTTCCGTGTTTTTGGATTCGAATTCTGGCCAAGCGTCGGCGCCGGCTTCTACCGGCGGGGTGTTTGTCAGGACCGGCGAAAGCTCATGGTTGATCGAGCTTTCCACCGCAGGCTGCGCGGTCAGGTTCTGCACCGCTGGACTGGCATTTTGATTCGTCGGCGCGGGTGCCAGAGCGGACTTGTCTTGCTCAGAGGCTGGCGCCGCGGGCGCCTCCTCAATTAGCGGAAGCATTTGCACCGTCATGGCGAACTTGAGCGCGAGTTCCACCATTCCGCTCAGTCGCTGCAAGGCCGAAATGTGGCGTGGTTCGAAGGCACCAGTTTTGCTGGAAAAAAGTTCGAAGACTCCGAGCGTCTGATCGGTGCTCATGATGGGCATGACGACCACGGAGGCGATACCCAGCCGCTGGCAACCCTCGCGATCCACGCGCGGATCATTTTGTGCGTCGTCACAATGCTGAAGACGGCGGGTGCGCACGCTTTCACCGGAAAGGCCAGTTTCGGTGGAGAGCACGGCTCCCAGCTGGGGAGCGTGCAGGCCCGTGCTGGCGCGGCAGATCATGTCATTGTGCTCGGCTCGCCGCAGAGCGATGGCGGCGCCGCTGGCGCCGGTAATGTATTGCGCACGGTCGGCGAAGAGTTGCAGCACGGCGTCGAGATCGAGGGTCGCCATTTCCGCCAGCGACTGCCGGGCTTCTTCGCCCGGGAAGCGGAGCGCGGCGGAAGGCCGGATCAAGTGAGCGTGGGCCGCGGCCATGCCCGCGGAAACCCCCGCCGGAGCGGCTGCGACTGCAGCCGCAGGGGCGGGATCCGCGGTTACAGCCGAGGGCGTCGCGGTCCGGATTGGAGCTGGCGAATGATCCATAGCTGGCGGCCGCGTGCTGCAATGAGCAAAGCGCAGGGCCAACGAGCATCCCTTATGATTTGGATATGGTGTTTGGAGTCTCGCTCCGAGATGCGGCGGTGTCAAGATACCGGACGGTTGGGTACTGTTACAGTCTGAATATTTCAGTTTGAAAGTTTGGAAACTTTATACAAGCAGTACCCGACGAACCAACTCCACCGAGATAATAGAGTGCAACTCCCCCCCCCAAAAAACGATCCCGGTTCTTTAGCGCGGTAGACTCAGCCATCAAAACGGACCCACGCTTTGCCCATACATGTAAAAACCGTAGCCCCAGAATGAGAGGAGGCCGAGTAACCAAAAGTATCCCTGCCATGCTCGCGAAGCTGCGCGGCTTCAGCGAGCCGGGGCCGCGACTACCAGACTGCGATTGATCGCACGAAACCGCAGGGCGCGCTGGCGGACCGCCGCATTGGCCAAGCGGTTGGCTTCGATGTTGTTCTCGCGGGGAACGTGGGAGATGGAGAAGGTAAGGGCGCGGGCCAGTTTGCGGCAGGTCCAGTGCAGGGAATAGAGACGTGAACTTCTGCAGGTGTACTCCCCGCACATCTGGCGGACCACGACTTCAGAATCAGAGTAGACGTGGAGGGACCGCGCTTTCCGCGCGACGGCGTACTGCAAGGCTTCCATAAGCGCCACGTACTCGGCAACGTTGTTGTCCTGATGGCCGATCCATTTGGAGATGCGGATGGGGCCGGTTTCGCAGCCATCGATGATAACGCCAATGCCGGAAGGCCCAGGATTGCCCAGGGAACCGCCGTCTACGTAAGCCACGAGTTCGGACATCGACGTTTGCCGCCAGCAGCACAGCTTAGTAGCAAAGATGCGCTCAGAAAGTTGCTGCGTCAAGGCAAAACTTGATTCGTGCCCGAGCACATCAGAAATCGCCATGGTATGGCGCGGAGGCACGAGCGAGAGCGAATGCGCGAGACCGGCGAGACTGTGCTTCGCTCACCGCCGTTGCACCTTCCTCCATCTTCACAACACTTTCCCGCCGGTGGCTGTGCGGGTTCCTTAAGTTCTATCGGTTAATTTCGCTGCCCGCGTTTTTTAACCCGGAGGAAAATTATGCCCGCCCAGAGCATGCCCTTTGCCCGAGCTTCAGCGGTGATGGCTTTCCCCGCCGGCCCAGGCCTAAAAAATAACGCCCCAGTCGGATGGCCGATATACGCAAGGAAACGATTCGTACCTTTACGTCATGCGAGCGGCCATCGCTGCGGCGCAACCCGCCCAAGCGGCGCTGCCGGAGCGGGCACGGTGTTGAAACTGAGGCTGACGGTTGGAAGCTTTGCGCTGGCCGGGTGGACGAAAATGTTGGGGTGGCAACGAGGTATGGTCGCGGATTGGTTCTTGTCCATTCCCTGGTTGGTTTTGCGGCTGTGCAAGTTTCTGTGAAAAAGTGGTCCCCTTCAGCGTGCGCGGTGAATAAGCGATTGAAATACAAGCGCTTGGATTTTCTGATATGCACAGGGCCAGGCGGTTGGGTTGCACCAATAGTTTGCGTTGACGTTTTCTAACTTTCTGTTACTTTAGTTTGCGTCGACGGTCGAAAGGGCGAGCGAACTAAAAACTTGCAGGCCCGAAGTAGACTGAGTGATCAGCCAAGCGGGGCAACCTGCGGGGCAGCCAAACCTGAAAAAACCGACTGATCTGCGAGGAGCAGCCGGGGTTTGGGACTGTGATAACAGTGATCGCATCAAGGGGCTGTGACGGTACATGCGTCCACGCGGCTGGCTCCCTCGCAGGAGTTGGCAGCTAGAGCATAACCAAAGTCATGGCCCTTTCAATTTTTGGCCTCCCGATTCTAACCTTTCATACCATCAGCAACCGCATTCCCCGGATCGACGTCTCCCCTCGAACTTGGCATTCGCAGTGGTAGGGGAGCGGATCAGCCCACAATCAGCACGACCGCGGTCGCAGCGATAATCAGCTTGACCAGCCATCCCAGCGCATGAAACGCGGCCATGGCGGGAGCGAATTTTATCCACAGCGCATTGACGATGGTGAGAGGCAAAGGCGCGATAAGCCAGATGGCCCCGGCGAGTTCGAAAACGTCTCGAGAAGAATCAAGATGCAGGGCGCGACAGGCGGGAATAAAAACGCCGCAGGTCAGAAAGGGCAGCAGACTCGACCAGAGAATTGCCTGATTCTCCCCCTGGCCCGCTCGGTTGCGCCAAATCTCGGGGTTGCGATCATGGCGTTTGTACAGCCAGTCGCCCATGAACAGCCAGTCGGTCATTGAGGAGAGAAAACCGCTGGCTAGAACGGCGACCGCAATGCGTCCCCACGGCATGCGGAAGCACTTTAACACGCCGGTGGCGCGCCGTGGGTTCTCGACCACTCCGACACTTGCGAAACTTTCCCCTGAATCTCACCCCCCTCGGGGCAGGAGACTGGTTGCACTTCCAAACAGGAAAATCAGGAAGAATGCGAAGCCACGGACCGAGAGGTAAACGGCTCCAACCTTGCTGTTGTCCCAGCGGAGACTGGAGCGTCGAAAAATCACCCAGAGGAGGAGCGCCAAGTAAGACGAAACGACCGCCGCGAAGAAGATGTCTTCGAAGTCCCAGATCATGTCAGATGTCCTGGATACATCGAACAATATCGCAAAGTTTCCCGAAAAGCGCGTCTGCACCGCGATAAGCCTGGCCCCCGCGCCGCCCGCGCGCCTTCGACCTGGCCGTGTCAAGCCATTTAAGTATGTAACCGTGGGGACCTTGGGGTCGCTGGCTTGCATCAGCAATTCACTTACGATTGATGCTGTCGGTCTTCTACGCCGCGACCTCGCCCGCAATGATCTCGTCGACGTAGCACCAAATCCAATCTTCTCCCGGCTCAATCGAGCGCATGACCGGGTGCGTGGTCTGATGGAAGTGTTTGGTGGCGTGCTTGTTCTTCGAGGAATCGCAGCAGCCGACGTGACCGCACTCCATGCACATGCGCAGGTGGACCCAAGTGTCGCCGGTCTTGACGCAGTCTTCGCAGACGCGGGTGTTGGTGTTTTTGATCTTGATCTGATGGAGATGGCGGCATTTTTTAGACATTTCGATTTCTCCTGGTTCTATGGTCGCGAGCGGAGCGCTCCGCTTTAAGCTCGTTCCAATTCTTTCCGATCCCAACCGGCGAGATTCGCGCCCGCGTCATAGGTGCTCTCCAGAAAACTGAGCAGCGCCGAGTGCGGCGAGGCAGCGGTCCGCACATCGTCATACAGGAGCAGGAATTCTTTCAGTTGCGGATCGTAAAACGCCTGAGCCGGCTTGATCTTCTGTTCGGCAAAGCCCGCCGGCTCGGGTGCGGCGTAGGCGTAGAATGCGGGGCCTTTGTAGCCTGCTCCCGGCCAGAAGCCGGCGCTGATGACCTCGTGCGAATAGGCTTCGCGGGTGACCGCATCGGCACCCACCCGTTCGGGCGCGCGGCGTCCGGAGAAACGGGTGACGCAAAGATCGAAGCTGCCCCAGAAAAAATGCACCGGACTATCTTTGCCGATGAAGCGGGCGCGAAACTCCCGAAAGATGTTGGCGCACAGAATCAGGATGCGCCAGAACCGGCTGACATATTCGCGGTCATAGGCAGCGTGCTGGCTATCGGCCTCGAAGGGGATGGGATGGGGAACTTCGCAGGGCATGGTCCAGATTTTGAGGTCAATGCCGAGGCAGCGCAGGGCAGACATGAATGCGGCATAAAAGGACGCGACGGACTGCGCTTTGAGCGGCAAAGTTTTTGACGATCCCCAGCTGGTTTGGATCAGGAGCCGGTGATCGATGAAGTCGAATTGAATTTCGAAAATCTCCTCGCGGTAAGGGATGGCAGATGTGGTGAGGCCGCGGGCGTTGACATAAAGAGGTACTTCCCACCAGTGATTGATGCGGGGAGTGAGCGCCAAGCGAACCTTGCCGACGATCTGCGTCCACAGGTGGAGCGTGGCGTATGTGTCCTGCCAGGCCGCGAGGGGTAATTCGGGCCAGGAATTCGGCGGGGAGATGGAAGCGCGGGCAGCCATCGGGCGAGTCTCAACTCGGACCACCTGATGGTACCACCCTACTGCCGGCGCAGGAGCGGAGCTTTGCTGCCGCTCCAACCCCGGGGGTTTGATACTCCCTGATCTGCGCGCGCCGCCGGGGGGGCGGATAGCCAAGGCGTCAAGGGCTTCTATCAGGAGAACACCAACATTAATGTGAACCCCTAGGCAAAGTCGTGGTTTTGTCCGGATGGGCCGCTCCCGCCCGCTGCGCGGCCCATCGTTTTTACGGCCATGGAGCGTCAGCCACTGCGATCTCATGCCGTTGCCGGCAAGTCTTTCCCCGGCATACTCTGATAGCTTCCAGTAGCAGCCCCAACCAGGAGACTGCAGAACCATGAAGATCGATAGGGTTTCGCGGCGATCATTTTTACAGCAACTCGGCGGGGCAAGTGCGGCAGCGCTTTCAAGCCGCCCCCGGCCAGCGATGACGATGGCGCCTGCATCTGCAACTTTCCGTGCGGCCAACTCCGCGGAAAGCGAGGCCGCATTCACTCGCGCGCACCGGCTGGCGTGGTGGCAGGAAGCGAAGTTCGGGATGTTCATCGACTGGGGCTTGTACAGCGTAATCGGCCAGCACGAATGGGCGCTTGAGGTCGAAGGCATTCCGCTTCAGCAGTACGAGTTGCTGGCTAGACATTTTCAGCCGCGGCCCCACGCCGCCCGCGAGTGGGCGCGGCTGGCGCGGCGCGCCGGGCAGAAATACCTGGTCATGACCACCAAACATCACGAAGGCTTCTGCCTGTTCGATTCGAAGCTTACCGACTACAACGCTGCTCGGCGGGGGCCGGAACGTGATCTGGTGCGGGAGTTCGTCGATGCAGCGCGCGCCGAGGGTCTGCGCGTGGGCTCTATTACTCGCTGATGGACTGGCACCATCCCGATG
>JASHRB010000416.1 GCA_030037575.1 Candidatus Sulfotelmatobacter sp.
GAATCCCGCCATCACCAGCTCGTCCGAGTCATTGGCGTAGCGCGGAGCAAGCGGCTGAAAGCGGCGGAAGGTCAGCAGATTGCGGACGGTCCAAGGCACCAGCGGGAGCAGCGCGGCAAAAGCTACGATGATTGCTGAAAGTAATACCGGCGCGGGACCGATGGAGTAGCCAGAGCCTTGTTCAGGGGTCGTGACTCTGCGGCGGCGCAGAAAAAACAGAATCAAGTAGCCGACGGCGGCACATAACAAAATGCCCCCATCAGGACGCAACAATATGCAAGCACCGATGGAGAACCCGCAGGCGAGCCAGGGAATCCAGGCGGGCTCTGAGGCCGATTCTTCGTCCCTTCCGAGGCGCTCAATGCCGCAGATCGCCAGGTCCAAAGCGAGCGCGGTAAAGAAAATCTCCAATGTCTCGGTTAGGGCCGCAGCCGCGTAGTTCGCCAGGAATGGGCACAGGGAAGCCAACACCAACGCCGCTTTGGCCGCTCGTTCCGAGAGCATCCGATGGGCGAGATCGGCGATCAACAGGCATGTACCCAGATCGAACAATACCTGAATCAACAAAACTGCGCGAAAGTTGTTGGCTCGGAAAACGGCGAAAACCGCGGCCAGAAAAGCGGGGTAGCCGGGCAGACGCGACAACGTGGGCATGATGTGGCCCGAGTTGGTGATGCCATAGACGGCGTGTTGCAGCCAGTTCTCGGCGAGATCGGCGTAGAGTCGAGAATCATCGACCACGGCGGGAAAGCAAAATACAAAGAGCAGACGCAACCCCAGAGCCGCCAAGCCCCAGCCAAGAAAGAACTTGCCATTGTTGCGCAGCAGTTCGAGCACGCTGAGAATATACGCGTTTGCCCTCATCCTCGGCGCGCTAAAATGCATCTTAGTGTGCAGGACTGTTACCGCAACCCTGTTCTGACCTGGAAGTCGGACCGTCCCGCCCGCAATTGACCGTCTGGCGCACGCGGCATACGATGAACGGTTACTCCTTCCCATGCCCGAACCTGTTTTTTATGATCCTCGACGCGCCCGCTGGAAGCGTCTGAGGCGCTTTGCGGATGCGCTGGTGCTGGCGCTCTCCGCGCTGCTCGTCTTTTTTGTCTACACCACGCTTCGCGACGAGCGTCTGCCCGAGCTGCTTTTTTCGCCGCAGAAACGCGCGTTCCGGGCACTCAAGGAAAACGAGCGGGAAAAGAACCGCGAGCGTTTAAAGAAATTAGCCGGCCGCTCCCACCGCAAATCGAAGCTGGCCCCCTCCGAAGTGAAGCTGAATCAGGAAGAAGGCATCCGCGCCGCGTTTTACGTTCCTTGGGACGCAGCCAGCTTCGCCTCGTTGCGCGAGTATGCGCGGCAAATCGATCTGCTCTATCCCGACTGGCTGCACGTGCTGACGGCCGACGGCCGCCTGCAGGCGGTGGACGACCAAACCAACAAGCTGTTCGACGTCGTGCAGAATAATCGCGTGCGCTCGGTGGATGACCGGGTGATGCCTTTCCTCAAGTCGGAAGACGCGGCCATGGAAGTTTTTCCCATGGTCAACAACTTCGACGGCACCGACTGGGTTGGAGGCATCGCGGATTTTCTGAACAATCCCGAGGCCCGCGCTCGGTTTCGCAAACAGGTCGGCATGTACCTCTCATCGGATCGGTTTCGCGGATTGATGATCGATTTTGAAGCCTTTCCGAAGCAAGGACAACCCGGCTACATCGCGCTGCTGAACGAGCTCTCGGCCGATCTTCACGCGCGCGGGATGAAACTCTACGTGAGCGTTCCTCCTCACAACGAGGAGTTCGACTACGCGGCCGTCGCTCGGCCGGCCGACGGGGTGGTGATCATGAATTATGACGAACACTATCCCGGCGCGCAGTCAGGGCCGGTCGCGTCGCAGGATTGGTTCGTCGAAAATCTCAAGTTCGCGGTCAAGGTAATTCCGCGCGACAAGATAATCTGTGCCATCGCCAATTACGGCTACGACTGGGTGCTCAAGCCGAAAACAGGGAAACTGCCCCCCGAGGACAAAGATCACAGCGTCTCGGTGCAGGAAGCCTGGCTCGCGGCGCGCGATTCCGAAGAAGATGTCACCTTCGATGACGATTCGCTAAACCCGCACTTCAGTTATCTCGACGAGCACGGCCATCGCCATGATGTGTGGTTCCTTGACGCGGTGACGGCCTTAAACCATATGCGGGCGGCGCAAACCTTGGGCATTCAAACCTTCGCCTTATGGAGGCTCGGCGGCGAAGACCGCACGCTATGGCGGGTTTGGGACGTTCCGGGCGATCCCACGGCCGCGGATAAACTGCGCGACGTCCCGCCCGGGCAAGATGTTGATATGGAGGGTCAGGGGGAGATTCTTCGCATCGAAGACCGTCCCACCCATGGCGCTCGCGATCTCACCATCGACCCGAACAGCAAACTAATCACCGACGAGAACTTCGACAACCTGCCGGAGCCGTATCGCGTGGGACGCTACGGTTACAGCCCGGACAAAGTCGCGCTCACATTCGATGACGGCCCCGACCCTGAATGGACGCCGAAAATTCTTGACGTGCTGCGACGCGAGCATGCGTCTGCAACTTTTTTCCTGATCGGCATTCAAGCCGATAAATTTTCCGGCCTGGCCAAGCGCATTTACGATGAAGGCCACACCATCGGCAACCACACCTTCACCCATCCCGACGTGAGCAGCATTTCCTCCACCTACATGAAAGTGGAGCTGAATCTGACCGAGCGGCTGTTCGCCAGCCTGGTCGGAGTTCGGGCCACGCTGTTGCGCCCGCCTTATGCCATTGACGAAGAGCCGGATACGGCTGATCAGGTTCGCCCGCTCGAGTTTGCACAAGATCTGGGCTACATTACCGTAGGCAATCGCATCGATCCCAACGATTGGAACGACAAGCCGCGCCGCCATACCGCCGAAGAGATCACCGCCACCGTTCTCGCCGATCTGCCGCCGTGCAATGCCAGCAACCTGCACTGCGGCAACATTATTCTTCTGCACGATGGAGGCGGAAACCGCGCGGAAACGGTTCGCGCTCTGCCCATGATCATTGAGGGAGTTCGTTCCCGCGGAATCGACATCGTTCCCGTCTACGATCTGATTGGCAAGACGCGGGCCGACGTAATGGCGCCGCTGCCAACCGGCCAGCGCTGGGCGGCGCGCTTCGACCGGCTGGGATTCTGGCTGTTCGACGCCGGGGTGATGGGCATTACCTGGATCTTCTTCATCGGCGACCTTCTGATGACCGGCCGCTTGCTGTTCATCGGCGCAGCCGCGGTCTATGACCGGCTGCAGGAGAAAATTTTCGCCAAGCCTTCGGAAGTCGCGTCTTACCGGCCCAAGGTCGCGGTGCTGATTCCCGCGTACAACGAAGAAAAGGTCATCGAGCGAACCGTGCGAGCGGCGCTCAATTCCAGTTATCCCAACCTGCGGGTAATCGTCATCGACGACGGATCGCGTGACCGGACGCTCGCAGTGGCACGCAACGCATTTGCGGAGGAAGAGGCCGAGGGCAGGGTTCTGATCCTGACCAAGCCGAATTCCGGTAAAGCCGCGGCCCTGAATTACGGAATCGAACACATCGAAGACGCCGAGCTTTTTGTGGGAATCGACGCCGATACCATCATCGCTTCCGACGCCATCGCCCGTCTGGTGCCGCATTTCATCAATGCCAAAGTGGGCGCGATTGCGGGAAATGCCAAGGTCGGAAACCGCGTGAATCTGTGGACGCGCTGGCAGGCGCTCGAATACATCACCAGCCAGAACTTCGAACGGCGCGCCCTGGATGTGCTCGGCGCGGTCAGTGTGGTTCCGGGAGCGATCGGCGCGTGGCGCGTTTCCGCGGTGCGCGAGGTGGGCGGCTACCAGCTTGATACCGTGGCTGAGGATGCCGATTTGACCATGGCTCTGCTGCGCCGCGGCTATCGCGTGGAGTATGAAGACATGGCGCTCGCCTACACCGAAGCTCCGACCAATGCGAACGGCTTGATGCGCCAGCGTTTTCGCTGGTCGTTTGGGATTTTGCAGGCGGTCTACAAACATAGCGCCGTGTTCGCCAGAAAAGGTGCGCTGGGATTCGTGGCGCTGCCGAACATCGTCATCTTCCAGATTTTGCTGCCCCTGGTTTCTCCGCTCATCGACATCATGTTCGCCTTCGGCGCGCTGTGGTACGTCCTGCAGAAGCATTTCCATCCCGATTCCGCCGACCCGGCGAGCTTTCATAAGCTGGTGGCATTTTTCTTTGCCTTTCTGGTGATCGACTTTCTCGCGTCGGCGCTGGCCTTCGCGTTGGAGCGGCGCCGGGCTGACGAAAAAGAAGACGTGTGGCTGCTCAGCCAGGTCTGGCTGCAGCGCTTCGCTTACCGGCAGCTATTTTCAGTGGTCTTGTTTAAGACGCTGAAGCGCGCGCTCGAAGGGCGAAGATTTGCCTGGGACAAGTTGGAACGGACGGCGGCCGTGAAATATGTGCCCTCCCCGGCGCGGGATTCGGTGAAGGTATCCTAGCCGTTCTGCCGGTCGCTGCTTCTAGCGAAATAACTGTTGGGCGAACGCCGCCAGGTTTCTGCGCCAGACCATCCACGTGTGCTCTCCCGGCGTTTCGATGTCGGTGTGCTGAATGCCTTTCGCCTTCAGCCATTGGCGCAGATTCCGATTCACCGCGATCAGCCGGTCTTCCGTGCCGCAGGCAATCCATAACAAGCGGATCTGCGGGTTGGCCCTTAGGTCGAGAGCAGGGAAGTCTTTTTGAAAATCATCGGGGATGCCGCCCGAACTGAAGGCGCCGATCCAGGAGAATTTATCGAGGTTGTTCAAGCCGGTGAGCAGGGACTCGGAACCGCCCATGGACAGTCCGGCGATGGCGCGCGAGTTTCGATCCGGCCTGATGCGGTATTCCTTCTCGACCTGTGGCATCACCTCGCTGAGCAGAGCTTCGGTGAATTTCCTGAAGTTTTCGTCGCGCACCTCAGCATGGCTCCACGCGTTCCATCCCAGACGAATCATTTCCATCGTGCCGTAGCCGAGCGGCATGACCACGATCATGGGCTTCACTTTGCCCGTCGAAATTAGATTGTCGAAGATCACGTTGGCGCGGCCGACGGCCGTCCACGCGCTGGCATCGTCGCTGAAACCGTGCAGCAGGTACAACACGGGATAAGTCATCTTCTTCGCCGGGTTGTAGCCCGCAGGGGTATAGACGTAGTAATCGCGTTCATCGTCCGCCACCGCCGACTTGTAGAAATGATGATGAATCTCGCCGTGAGGCACAGCCTCTGCTTCCCACGGCAGGGAGGCGGATCCGGGCACGTGAACGAAATTGCCGGGATAAATCAGATTGGGGACCAGCGAAGGATTGGAGGCATCGAGGGTGCGGACACCATCGATGGCGAATGAATATCCATAGTAGTCGGGCGGAAGCGGAGGCGTGGTCACGCTCCAAACACCGTCGTCGCCCTTTTGCATGTAGATGGGGTCGGCCCCCTCGCGTTCGAGTATTACTTCCTTGGCGTTGGCAGCGCGCACGCGAAAAGTTACGCTGGCATCGGCATGAACCTCGGGAGAAATCAAGGGTGGGGCAGGAAAGCCGGATGACTGAGCGGGCTTCTGCTCCGCGGCGGCGGCGAACAGCGGGGCGACACAAATTACAAAGACAAGGAAGAACCGGGCGAGATGTTGATGGGATTGCATGCCAGACCTCGGAGAAGAGGCTGCTCGGAAACTGTAAACGGCTAGCCCTCCCCTCCAGCCACTTCCAGTCTCGTCTCAGCCTTTTGGATCGCCCGGAGGGCGCGCTCCACGTCGACATTCGCGTCCCCGCTGGTGAGGCGCTGCTCGGCGCGCTCTTTGGCTTTGCGCGCGCGTTCGACCTCGATTTCGTTTGGTCGCTCGGCGGTTTCGGCGAGAATCGTGACTTTACCGGGGAGCACCTCGGCGAAGCCCCAGGCCACGGCCAGCCGCTGCTGTTCTCGGCCGGCGTGAAATTTCACTTGGCCGACGGCGAGTTCGGTGATCAGCGGCGCATGACCGGGAAGGATGCCCAGATATCCGTTCTTGCCGGGAATTTGAGCCTCCGTCGCCTCCGTATCGACGACTTTCTTTTGCGGGGTGACGATTTCGAGTTGGAATGAGTCAGCCATTGGTCGCTGGCCGTCGGTCGTTGGCCGGAATCGCCGCTGCCGGCAACCGGCCAACGACGAACGACCAAGGACCCACGACGATTTTTATGCTGCCGCTTTCATCTTCTCGGCCGCTTCCAGCACTTCTTCGATTGGGCCTTTCATGTAAAACGCCTGCTCGGGAATGTCGTCATACTTCCCTTCCACAATCGCTTTGAAGCCTTTTACCGTATCGGCGATCTTCACATAACGCCCCTGGGCGCCGGTAAACTGTTCGGCCACGTGGAAGGGTTGCGACAGGAAGCGCTGAATTTTTCGCGCCCGGGCGACCGTGAGTTTTTGATCCTCGCTCAACTCGTCGATGCCGAGAATCGCGATAATGTCCTGCAGGTCTTTGTAGGTCTGCAAAGTTTTCTTCACCGCCTGCGCCACGTCGTAGTGTTCCTGACCCACGATGCGCGGATCGAGGATGCGCGAAGTCGACGCCAGCGGATCGACGGCGGGATAAATCCCAATTTCAGTCAGCGCACGGGAAAGCACCGTGGTTGCATCAAGGTGAGCGAATGTCGTCGCCGGCGCAGGGTCGGTCAAGTCGTCGGCGGGAACGTAAATCGCCTGCACCGAGGTGACCGAACCTTTTTTCGTCGACGTAATGCGCTCCTGCAATTCGCCCATCTCGGTGGCGAGATTGGGCTGGTAACCCACGGCGCTGGGCATGCGACCGAGCAGCGCCGAAACCTCGGAGCCGGCCTGGGTGAAGCGGAAGATGTTGTCGATGAACAACAACGTATCGGCGCCCTCGGCGTCGCGGAAATACTCGGCGACGGTCAGTCCGGTCAAGGCCACGCGCAAGCGCGCTCCCGGCGGCTCGGTCATCTGGCCGTAGATCAGCGCGGCTTTCGACTCGGCGGGCCTGCCCGGCTTGATCACCCCGGACTCGGTCATTTCCAACCACAGGTCGTTGCCTTCGCGCGTGCGTTCGCCCACACCGGCGAACACCGAGTAGCCTCCATGCTGCTTGGCGACGTTGTTGATCAATTCCATGATCACAACGGTCTTGCCCACACCAGCGCCGCCGAACAAGCCGATCTTGCCGCCTTTCAAGAACGGCTGAATAAGATCGACGACCTTCACGCCGGTCTCGAACATTTCGGCAGTCGTGGCCTGTTCATCAAAGGCCGGGGCCAGACGATGAATGGGCGATCTTTCCTTGTACTCGATCGGACCCAGTTGATCGACGGGTTCGCCGATCACATTCATCACCCGTCCAAGCGTGCCCCGGCCCACGGGCACGGAAATGGGTCCGCCCTGGTCGATGGCCTTCATGCCGCGCACCATGCCCTCGGTGGCTTCCATGGCCACGCAACGCACGCGGCCCTCGCCGAGGTGCTGCTGCACTTCGAGGATTACATTGATCGGGCTGGGAACGTTGAAGCCCTCGCTGACGACGCGCACCGCTTGGTAAATCGGCGGCAGATGGCCCGCTTTAAACTGTACGTCAACCGCCGGTCCCGCTACTAGTACGACATGTCCGATATTTTCAGCCATAGGTGGTTAACTCTCTGTAATCAGCGCTCGGCGGCCGGCATTTTGCCCCTGCGTATGCTTGCTGATTTCACAAGTTTGCTTGGCTCAGCGCCAAAAGCTAAATACGTGCCTACATCGCCGCGGCACCGCTGACGATTTCGATAATTTCTTTCGTGATTTTCGCTTGCCGCGCCCGGTTCATGGCAAGCGTCAGCGAATCGATCATATCGGTGGCGTTGTTGGTTGCCGAATCCATGGCAGTCATGCGCGCTGCATGCTCGGCGGCAGTCGATTCCAGCAATGCCCGAAAAATCTGGATGGCCACGTACTTGGGGAGCAACGCACGAAACAGTTCTTCCGGCGGCTGCTCATAAATGTAATCGACCTGCGCGGTACCGAACTGTGCGGACTCGTCTCCGCGGTGGCTCGGACGCATACCGACGCCCACCGACACCGCAGCTTCTTTCGCTTTTTTCTTTTCTTCTTCGCTGATCTCCTCGGCGAGGCGAATGGCCGGCTCACCGATTTGCTCGACCGGCAAAATTTGCTCGACCACGAGCCGCTGCGCGATCACTGACTTGAACTCGTTGAAGACCACGTAGACGGAATCGATTTCCTCGTGCCTGTAGCGCTCGATCACGCTCTCGGACAAAGCCCGCGCTTGCCCAAATTCAAGTTTGTTCAGAACACCCACGTGCTCTCCGGCAATCTGAATCCGTCCAGCACGCTGGTGGCGCTCAGGCTCAGGTTCTCCCGACTCCTCGACCTGGGCAAGGCTGCGCGTTTGCACCGGGGCCGGGGGAAATCGCCGGCGGAGAAAATCACGCCCTTTGCGCCCGATTGCTTCGATATCGATGTTCGTGGCTGATTTCAATTCGAGAAACTGGGTCGCCGCCTTGATAATGTTTGCGCTGAATGCACCGGCTAAGCCTTTGTCCCCGGTGACCACAATCAAGAGAATGTTTTTCTCCGGCCGTTGGGCCAGCAAAGGATGCTTGGGCTGGCCGGTCTCGGGATCGCAAATCTCTGCGCGCACCACCAGCGACTGGAGAACATTGGTCAACTTCTGCGCATAAGGGCGCGCGGCCAGAGTGCGATCTTGGGCGCGGCGCAGCTTCGCCGCGGAGACCACTTTCATGGCCTTGGTGATCTGCCGCGTGTTGATCACGCTGCGAATGCGTCGCCGGATGTCGAGAATATTCGCCATGGATCAAATGTCTTTTGGAGCCCTCCGTTTGCGGTTGCCAGCCGTCCCGTCAGCATTCCCCAGCTCGGGGCGGCAGCCGGAAAGATCCGGCTTTGGCTAAGTGCTGATGGGGAGTGCGAAGCGCTATTTTGCAACCGCTTCCCGGCTCGCGGTAAATTGCTGCTTGGCCTGCTTTATCACTTCGGTCATCTGCGCCTTCAAACCGTCGTCCAAAACTTTCTTCTCCATAATGGTGCGCAGCAAAGCAGCGTTGGTTGCCTCCGCGTAGTGGTAAAGCTCTTGCTCGAATTCGCGGACCGCGCTCACCGGCATGTCATCGAGAAAGCCGCCGGTCCCGGCAAAAATAATCAGAATTTGTTTGGAGAAGGCGAGCGGCGAGAATTGCCCTTGCTTCAGAATCTCGACCAGCCGTTGCCCGCGATTCAACTGCGCCTGGGTGGCTTTATCGAGATCGCTGCCGAACTGGGCAAAGGCAGCCAATTCGCGGAACTGCGCCAGCTCGAGTTTCAGCGATCCCGCAACCTGCCGCATGGCTTTGATCTGCGCGCTGCCCCCGACGCGGCTGACTGACAAACCCACGTTCACCGCGGGCCGCACTCCCTGGTTGAACAAATCGGTTTCGAGATAGATCTGGCCGTCGGTGATCGAAATCACGTTGGTCGGAATATAGGCGGAAACGTCGCCCGCTTGGGTCTCGATGATCGGCAATGCCGTCAGCGATCCTCCGCCATTTTTATCGCTCAACTTTGCCGAGCGCTCGAGCAGGCGCGAGTGCAAGTAGAAAACGTCCCCGGGATACGCTTCCCGTCCGGGAGGCCGGCGCAGCAGCAAGGAAATTTCGCGATAGGATGCGGCGTGCTTGGAAAGATCGTCGTAGATCACGAGTGCATGCCGCTTGTGATCGCGGAAATATTCGCCGATCGCGCAGGCCGCGTAGGGCGAAATATACTGCAGGGGCGCGGGTTCGGAGGCGGATGCAGCGACCACGATGGTGTATTCCATTGCCCCGTAGTCTTCGAGAATCTTGACGACTTGCGCAATCGACGAACGTTTCTGGCCGATTGCGTTGTAAATGCAGATCAGATCGTTGCCTTTGCTGTTGATGATGGTGTCGAGAGCAACCGCGGTCTTTCCTGTTTGCCGGTCACCGATGATCAACTCGCGCTGGCCGCGGCCAATCGGAATCATGCTATCGATGGCCTTCAATCCAGTTGCCATGGGCTCGCGAACTGGTTGGCGATCGATGACGCCGGGTGCAAGCCGCTCCAGCGCGATGTATTTATCGGTGGAGATCGGTCCCTTGTCATCGATGGGGCGGCCGAGCGAATCGACCACGCGTCCGATCATGGCGTCGCCGACCGGCACACTCATGATGCGGCCCGTGCGCTTCACTTCGTCGCCTTCTTTGATTTCGGTGTATTCGCCGAGCAGCACCACGCCGACCTGATCTTCTTCCAGGTTCATGGCGATTCCGGCCACGCCGTGCGGAAAAGAAAGGAGTTCGCCGGCCATGACTTTATCCAGGCCGTAGACGCGGGCAATGCCGTCGCCCAGAGTGATCACCGTGCCGGTTTCATCCACGGAGATTTTCGATTCGTAGTTCTCGATCTGCTCGCGAATCAGTTTGGTAATCTCGTCTGCTTTGATTTGTGCCATGGATCGCTCTCAGCCTTCAGCGATTCGCCGTCGGCTTGATCGGTTCTCCTGCGCCCGGCAGTTGGCACCTAGTTGGTGCGTTGAACAGCAGACCCGGCTAAAGGCGACCTGCCAGCGGCTAATTGCGAATAGCTTCCTTTATCCTTTCCAACTGCCCCTTCACCGAACCATCGTAAATGGTGCTGCCGATGCGCACGACTGCCCCGCCGAGCAGCGACGCGTCCTCCTCATATCGCGCGCGAACTTTTTTGCCGGTCAGTCTGCCGACTTGCGCTTCCAGTTCGCGCTTCTCCGCCGTGCCCAGTGCGTGGGCACTGGTGATCTCCGCCTCGGCAAATCCCAGTCGCGCATCAAGCTCTCTCTCGAACTGATCGATGATGGCCGCAAGAAAATGAATCCGCCGATGATCCATGAGCACGGCAATCAAGTTTCTTACCGGCTTGGAAACGCCGTCGCGCTGCACGATCACGTCGAGCACTTTATGCTTTTGCTCGACCGGGACCGCGGGGTTTTCAAAGACGCGGCGCAACGCCAGACTTTCGGCTAACAACCCTGCAATGGTTCGCAGTTCGGCGACCGCGGCGCCGGCCTCGAGCCCTTCGTCGAGCACCACCTCCGCCAAAGCCCGCGCATAGCTGCTGGCGACCGAAGCCATGATCAGCGGCCGTCCCTTCCCGAGCCCTGCTCCTCAGGATTACCCAAGTCGCGGGTGAAGTTCCGCAGAAAACCCTGGTCGGCAGCGGCGTCGACGCGAATCTGCTTCTGGGCCAAACCCACGGCAAGATCGGCAGCATACGCGGTGAGTTGGCGGCGCGCCGTCTTGGCCGCCGAGGCTATCTCCTGCTGCGCTGCTTGCACAATCTTTCGGGCATCGTCTTCTGCGGCGGCCCGGATCCGCGCCTCCTCCGCTGCCGCGTCTTTTTCCGCAGCATCGCGCATCATGCCGATTTCTCCATCCAGCTTCAACCAACGGCTTTCGATCTCCGCCAGCCTACGGCGTGCTTCTTCGCCGGCCTTTTGCGCTTCCTCGATGGCCTTCTGAATCGCCGCTGTACGAGCGCGGAAGATGCCGGGGAGAAACCTGCGGCCCGCCCAGACAATCACGCCGGCCACAACCACGAAGTTAAGGACCACGCTGAATAAATATGCGTTGCTCATGCTGAGCCCGGTAAGGCGCGCGATGGCGGCCACCGATGCCGATTGCTTGAATTGTGCCCGGTCGTCTTCGCCGGCGGCTTCGCGCGTTTCGTGCGCCAGTTCCTGGCCGGGTCCCCGCTCGTGGGTGGCTTTTGCCTGCGCCTGGGGCTGCGGCGCTTTCTGCTGCGCGGACGAGGAAAGCGCGGCCAAACTCACGGCCAGCAGAAGAAGCACCCGGCTACGCACAATGGTTTTGGCAAAATTCATCGTCTACCTGCAATTGCACCCTAGACCGTGATCGGGACTCTTCGGGAATCTTCCCGGAGCCGTTCAGCGTCCGGCGCGGGCCGGTTCGAGCACGCGCCGTATAATCGCGCCAGCCAAATCCTGCGCCTCGCCCCGGAGAGCATTCTGCCCCGACTCGCGGTCCCGCTCAAGGGCCGCTTTGGCCTTCTGCACTTCTCCCTGCGCCGAGTTGCGTACCTCACTCAGAGCCGCCACGCGCGCATCAAGAGCAGCTTTGCGGCGCGCTTCCTGGGCTCGAAACAGCGTGGCTCGGGCCTCGCGCAAGCGCAGCTCATATTGGGCTGTGCGCGCTTCCGCGGCGGCAATGTCAGCCCGTGACTTTTCGATCGCCCCTTCGGTCTTGCTGCGTCGCTCGGCCAGCACGCGCTGCAAAGGCTTGTGCACCAGATTCAGATAGAGCGCGTAAAGCAGCGAGAATAGAATGACGGTCGGCACCGCTCCGAGCAGTAATCCGCCCAATTGTCTCAGCGTTTGATCCATTCACTCTTTGCTGTACAGGAAGTGAGGGCTATAAGGACTGTTAAGTCTAACGTTGCAAGCACTTTATGTCAACGCAAAGGCTTGATTTTTCGGGCCCCGGGGGCCGGTCTGGTAACGTCATGATTACCCTTCATCAAGAAAATGTCGCCGAAAGCTGCAACTAAATCCTTGACTTCCGCGTTGAGAAGATTAGCATGGGGGTATCACCTCCGATCCAATTCAGGGTCGAATGGGCCGATAGCCAAGGAATGTCACCGCTTCTTGGTTGCCGGCCCATTTTGGTCTTGTTTTCAACCTCCTAGCGTGATTCGCTCTTCAGCGGGCGCACACCAGTGACGCAAAAGCCAGCGCAACGCGCTTTTCGAGAGCAGGTAACGCCCCGTGCCCTCGTTCGCAAGAAACTTTA
>JASHRB010000417.1 GCA_030037575.1 Candidatus Sulfotelmatobacter sp.
TGGGTGAGTTTTCAATCTGGCACTGGCTGTTGGTGATTGCGATCGCTCTTCTGCTCTTCGGCACCAGCAAATTCGCCGCCGTCGGCAAAGGCCTGGGCGAGGGCATCCGTAACTTCAAGCAGGCGATGAAAGAACCGGAAGAAAAAAAGAAAGAAACTGAAATAGAAAAAAAAGCTTAGCCCACTCCGCTGTCGCGCAACATCGAGGTGACCCGGGCAAGGGGCAAACCGACCACGTTTGTGTAGTCACCTTCGATGCGCCTAATCCACCGCCAAGCAATTCCTTGAATGGCATAGGCTCCGGCCTTATCCAGCGGCTCGCCCGTGGCAATGTAGTCCCGGATTTCGTCCCCGGAAATTTCTGCCATCGTCACCCCGGTGGTTTCCGAAGCCGTGACCTCACAAGCCGGGCCCAGCAGGCTCACTCCGGTGATTACGCAGTGCTCCCGTCCCGAGAGCATCCGCAACATGCGCGCGGCATCGTCTGCGTCCCGGGGTTTTCCCAGCATGATGTCATCGACCACGACAATGGTGTCGGCGCCCAGCACAAAATCCTGGGGATGGAGTTGATGCACCGCCCCTGCTTTTGCGCGCGCCAGCCTTTCTGCGCAGCCGCGCGCGCGCTCCCCCGCCAATGGAATTTCGGCGATATCCGCGGGCCGCACGGCAAATGCAACCCCCGCGTTTCGCAGCAATTCCTGGCGGCGTGGAGAAGCAGAGGCGAGAATCAGCATGAGGGCGAAATTTTAACGGGCTTTCCTTATTTTGTCGTAAACAAGCGGAGGCTACTTCTTGTCGAAGCGGTGGCCGAAATCATCGATCCTGGGATAAGCGCCTTTGGCTTCAGCTGCAGTCAGCTTTAACCCGGGCACTGTGGAGGCGACCAACATGCCGGGATGAACCTTTTCCCGCTCATTCACCCATCCATCGGCCGATTCGAGACCCGATACGTCGGTCGTCAAACCGTCAAACCTTTGGAGAAAACAGGGGGCTGGGATTATGGCCTTGGGGTTGTATTTCCGCAAAACCGCATCCCCCGCCGGCGCGCGTAAGTACCGTCCGGACTGCGCCTTAATCCCCCTATCTTTAATTGCTGCCCACGTGTCCGCGCACCGATTCGATCAGTTTCGCCGAATCATATCCAACCCCGTCTTTAAAGACAGTTTCGACATTCTCAATGTCCTCAATGTTCTTCGAGGGATCGCCCTTGATCACCGCCAAATCGGCCTGCTTGCCAGCTGCAATCGTGCCAATGCGATCGAGATCGCCCAAAAATTGCGCGCCGTTGTAGGTCGCAATGTGAATCGCTTCGAGCGGCGTGAATCCCGCTTCCACAAGCAATTCAACCTCGCGTTGATCGCCGAAGCCGGCAATCACCCCGCCCATGCCGGTGGGATCAAGGCCGGCCAACAATAAACCTCCGCCTTTCGAAAATGCATATTCAAATTCCATTTCTTTCTTGAACTCGGCCGGCCAGGGCGAGACGTCAGTCCCAAACATCTCTTTCAGCCGCGCCGAATCGCTTGCTCGAACTCGATTCCACAGCAGCGCCCTTTGCGCATCCGCACCGAGCGCATCCATCACCCGCTTTTCCAATGTCGGGCGCCCCGTAAAGCTGCCCATCTCAAACACCGGCAACGTCGAGGTGACCGCCACGTGATGCTGAATCAAATACTGGATCGTATCGTGCAGCGGCCCCGCATTTACGTCCAGTTGCGCAACCAGCTTCGGATCCTCCGCCCGCTCGGGACACACGCCCGGCTTTTTGTCGGAGAAAAATTCCGTGTCCACAAAAATTCCGTGTTCCAGGTCATCAATGCCCAGATCCGCCGCCTCCTTGAAACCGATCGAGCACAAATGTCCGGTTACCTTGGCCCCGCGTTTATGGGCCGCTTTGACGGCCGCTCGAAGCTCATCCGGGGTGATGAACATGTACGCCTTGAAATTGTCCACGCCTTCATCCATCCAATAATTCACCGTGCGGGTGGCGTCGTCGGCTCCGGTGAGCTGATGCATTTGCAACGCCCACGAACCCGCGCCTTCCAGATACGGCCCGGTCACATGCATCTTCGGGCCGGGCATTTCGCCGGCGTCGATTTTCTTCTTGATTTCCAGGTCCGCGTAAGGTTCCAGCGATCCTGTGGTGCGAATCGTCGTCACCCCCCCGGCCAGATACAGGCGCGGAAAGCTGTATGCCATCTCTCCAAAAACGGCGTTGCCTTCGGGATAAAACATGTGATCGTGCATGCCCACCAGTCCGGGAATGACCGTGTACCCTGCAAGATCGAGGGTTTGTGCGTCTGGGGGGAGGTTTGCCGATGCCGCATCAGAGACCGATTGGATTTTCCCGTGCGCAAGAACTATGGTCTGATCTTCCCGCACCGCCGCGCCCGTGCCGTCAATCACGCGCACATGAGTAAGCGCAACCACAGGAGCCTCGACTTTGACAAATCCTTGGACCACCGGCGAAAGGTTTTGTGAGAATGCCAGGCTGGAGAACAGCCAGCAGACCAGGGCCAAAAAGCATTTCCCCATATCGCTCACCTGCGAAGGATATTCAAGGGAGAGATTGTACCGGAAAGCGTTGTTCTCTTTCGATGCAATGGCGTCGTCCCCAGCGTGACAGAGAGTCGGCATGGCGGGCGGCTCATGGGCCGATCGGTTCGATGCGGTTTCCAAAGGGGTTGCCCATCTGGCATCGTCGCTGCCGGGCAAAGCCGGATGCGCCTTTTTCGCCGGCCGAAAATCATCTTCGACGCCAAGATGAATCTGCCCCCTTCCCCTCTCCAACCAGTATCCCCCGCGTGGGGCGAGTTCCGCCGGTTTCGCCACCTCTTTCACTGCCAGTAAATCTTGATAGAGAATGCGTGCCTGCCGTCTTCTTCCCTTCGTTTTAATGTGCAAAGCCGAGGGACTCCGCCTCCGGCCGCCTCCGCGGACGCGGCTCTTTCCAGGCCCATCGCCCGCCGAGCCAGCCTGCTAAAATCGATCCTTAGCCCGCATCGCATGGACGCTTCCTACATCCGCAACTTCGCGATCATCGCGCACATCGACCACGGCAAGTCCACGCTGGCCGACCGCCTGCTCGAGCTCACCGGATCGCTGACGGCGCGCGAAATGCAGGCCCAGGTTCTCGACTCCATGGATCTCGAGCGCGAGCGTGGCATCACCATCAAAGCCCACGCCGTGCGCATGATGTACACGGCCAAAAACGGACAGACCTATCAGCTCAATTTGATCGACACGCCCGGCCACGTCGATTTTTCTTACGAAGTCTCGCGCTCGCTCGCTTCCTGCGAAGGCGCGTTGCTCGTGGTCGATGCCTCGCAGGGCGTCGAGGCGCAAACCCTGGCGAACGCGTATCTGGCCATCAACAACGGTCTCGAAATCATCCCGGTCATCAACAAGATTGATCTGCAAAGCGCCGACGTGCCGCGCACGAAAGAAATGATCGAAGGCGCGGTCGGCCTCGAGGCCTCCGACGCCGTGCTCATCAGCGCCAAAACCGGTCAGGGCGTTCCCCACGTGCTCGAAGCCATCGTCAAGCGCGTGCCCCCGCCCAAAGGCAATCCCGAAAACCGGCTCCAGGCGCTGATTTTCGACTCCTGGTTCGATTCTTATCGCGGCGTGATTGTTCTCACCCGGGTATTTGAAGGCCGGCTGCGCAAGGGACAAAAGATTCGCCTGTGGTCGAACAGCCGCGTGTTCGACATCGAAGCGCTGGGCGTAATGACGCCCAAGCCAGTCGACGTTGATGAACTGAAAGCCGGCGAGGCCGGATTCCTCATCGCAAATATCAAGAACGTCGCCGACACGAAAATCGGCGACACCATCACCGACGAGGCCCATCCCGCCATCGAAGCTCTTCCCGGCTTTGAAGAAATCAAGCCGATGGTCTTCGCCGGCCTGTACACCGTCGATTCGCACGAGCACACGCGCCTGCGCGAGGCGCTCGAAAAATTGCGCTTGAACGATTCGTCGTTTTTCTTCGAGCCGGAAAGCTCCGCCGCCCTCGGTTTCGGCTTCCGTTGCGGTTTTCTCGGACTACTTCACATGGAAATCATTCAGCAGCGCCTGGAGCGCGAGTTCGCGCTTGATTTGATTACGACTGCTCCCGGGGTCCGCTACAAGGTCAGGAAAACCGACGGCGAACTGATCGAAGTCGATAATCCATCGCGCTGGCCGGATCCCAGCGAAATCGCAAAAGTCGAAGAGCCGGTCATCCTCGCAACCATCCTCAGCAACGAAGAATATGTCGGTGGAATCCTGAAGTTGGTGGAAGAAAAGCGCGGCCAGCAGAAAACTTTCGAATACGTCAGCTCGTCGCGCGTAATGTTGCACTATGAGTTACCGCTGAACGAAATCGTTCTCGACTTCTACGACCGGCTCAAAACCGTTTCGCGCGGCTACGCTTCCCTCGACTATCACCTCGCCGGATATTGGGAATCGCCGATGGTCAAGCTCGATATCCTCGTGGCCGGCGAGCCGGTCGATGCGCTGTCGATCATCGTGCACCGCGAGTTTGCTTACGAGCGGGGCAAAGCTTTGGTTTCGAAAATGCGCCAGCTTATTCCCCGGCAAATGTTCGAGGTGCCCATCCAGGCTTCCATCGGGGCGAAGATCATCGCCCGCGAAACGGTTTCCGCCATGCGCAAAAACGTCCTCGCCAAATGCTACGGCGGCGACATTACCCGCAAGCGCAAATTGCTCGAAAAGCAGAAGGAAGGCAAAAAGCGCATGAAGCGCATCGGCCGTGTCGACATCCCCCAGGAAGCATTTTTAGCGGTTCTGAAGGTGGGCGAAGACAGCGACTGAATCTGAATCGGGGTTTCGCCCATTTTTGCTTCGCTGGAAAGAAATCCTGCGACGTTAGGCGACCATGCTTCCCGTGGTTCCGGGGCAGGTGCACGGCTTCGACCGACTCCTCTGTTCCCACAGACCAGCTGCTGGTTGCGCTGCCCCGACGAACGCGGGCGAGCGGCCGAGGGCAAGCAAAACCCCCCGGTTAGGGTCGATGACCGGATGCTTTAACGGCGATCAGAGACGGCCATGGAACATCCGCCCGCCCCGCGACTTCGACCGCAATGGCCAGGAACCCTGCTGTTCCGCGGGACCGTTTCAAACCGGAAATGTGCAAAACCCTAAAAGGCGATTCCTCCCCCGCGAATCGACCGGTCGGTGCGTCAATGCCAAGCAAGTTGCCTAACTGATTACTATTCAGAGCGTTAGAGAAGAGAAACAAATGAAAGTGATGCCGGTCTCGCCCTTTTTCAAAGGCTTCGGGCAATCATGGTTCATAGTTCCACAATCTTTTCCACAGTCAAATCGCCCCCCCTCAAATAACTCTCGGCAGCTAAGGTAGTTACCAGCCAAAACTACAGCGATTCCTGTACAAAGCATTATTCCTCCGGCGCCCGCCCTCCCTCGACCAGCGTTTCGAAGCGCGTGCAATTTTTCAAGAAGGCGAGATTCACCCGCCCAGTCGGACCGTTGCGCTGCTTGCCGATAATGATCTCCGCCCGCCCCTGCAAATCCGCATCATCCTGCTTATAAACTTCTTCGCGGAAGATAAACATCACGAGATCGGCATCCTGCTCAATCGAGCCCGACTCGCGCAAGTCCGCAAGTTGTGGACGATGATCGCCGCCGCGGCTCTCCGGCGCACGGCTCAATTGCGAAAGCGCAATCAGCGGTACGCTGAGTTCCTTTGCCAGCGCTTTCAGTCCGCGCGAAATCGCCGAGACTTCCTGCGTTCGATTTTCGTAGCGCTTGCTCCCGCTCGACATCAACTGCAAATAATCGACAATCAGCAAATCGAGTTTGCCCTGCGACTGCTTCAGCCGCCGCGCCTTGGCGCGAATCTCGCTCAAGGAAATCCCCGGCGTATCGTCAATAAAAATCGGGGCATGCGCCAGTTGTTCCATGGCGCGCACCAGTTTGCGCGTGTCATCTTGCCACAACGAGCCGGTACGCACTTTGTGCGCGTCGACTCTCGCCTGCGAGCAGAGCAAGCGCATCAGCAACGCCTCGCGCGACATTTCCAGCGAAAACACTCCCACGACCTGCTGAGCTTCTACCGCCGCGTTCTCTGCAATGTTCATGGCAAATGCAGTTTTGCCCATCGATGGCCGGGCCGCAATAATGACCAGATCCGAGCGCTGCAACCCGCTGGTCATTTCATCAAGATCGGTGTAATGGGTGGCGAGACCGGTGATGCGCTGCCCGCGCTGCAACAAGGCATCGATCGAGCCGAAGGATTCCCGGACAATTTCCTGCACGCCCAGAAACCCGCGCCCGATGCGCTTTTCGGAAAGCTGGAAAATCGCCGCTTCCGCATCATTCAAAACTTCTTCCGCCGCATCCGACTGATCCGATGCCCGCGCAATCGCCGTGTTGGCCGCGTGAATCAACCCTCGCAGCAGCGCCTTGTCGCGAACAATCTTGACGTAGTGCTCGATGCTCGGCCGGTCGGGAACTCCATGCAGCAGACTGGAAACATAAGCCACATCGCCGATCGCCTGCAGCTCTTTGTGCCGCTCAAGCTCATCCACCAGCGTGATCATGTCGATGGGCCGCGAAGATTCGGCCAGGTCGACCATGCGCGAATAAATGCGCCGGTGCGAGTCGAGCGAAAAATCCTCGATCGCCAGATGTTCCGCAGCCTGGTTATATGCAAAGTTGTCGAGCAGGATGGCGCCGAGAATGGATCGCTCGGCTTCTACATTCGCCGGAAGGGTGCTGCTGGAGTAATCGGTGGTGGCCATGACGCGAACATTACTTTCGCGGAAATCTGGGCTTCAGCATAAGCGAATAGAAGGCGAATGTCAAATCGATTTTGTGAAGCAGCTGTAAAGCTCGGGGCTTTGCCGTGGAAACCGTTCGAAAAGAAGTCGATTCCTCTACTCGCTGAGAGAAACCCCTGGGCCCCGTCTCCTCCCCGGAGCCAGGCTCCGCAAAATAAGCCGCTCGAAAAACAAATGCGGCCCCGGCCAGCCACCGGAGCCGCATGTTTCGTGATCGCTCTGGTCTCGGCCTCCTCGCTGCCCGAAGCAGCGAGGCGATGGTTACCGGTCCGACAGCGCTCCCGTGGAGTGCCACTTTTACCGGTACCGGCCGCGGCGCATGGTTCGGAGAGTCACGCGCCGCAACCGCCGCAGCGAACCAGCCGCCCAACCCGCTCAAAGAGCGCGAAGTGGAGGAGGCCGCAATGCCCGGGCAAGCGGCAAGCGCTCGCGCGCTACCAAGTGCCCTCTGGCAATTCACGCTTCGAGAATTGCCAGCTGCCGCCGGCGTCGCCGCAATCATCGTTTGACCGACTTCAGAGGTCTCACGTTTGGCTGAACACACTTTCCGGCAGAATCTCCCATGGCGCAATCAAAATTCCCCCCGGTGGTGTGCAGAAACTGTGGAGGATGTCAGTTCCCTGTGGAAGATTGAGGAAAAGGCCGGGAAAACTTTGGCAGCTTAAATCAAGGGCAAACCGTCTTCCGTAGCTTAGACGGCGTGAAAGGGAAGGCGAGCCAGATGCATAAAGAAAAAAGCCGCGCCGCGCTCAAAGGTTCTCTCCCTGACCCGGTGCTGAAAACTAATCCCTCACTCCATCCATGAACGCTCGCAATTTCCGCGACCGCGACGGATGGCGCAGCTTGCGCAGCGCCTTGGCTTCGATCTGGCGGATGCGTTCGCGCGTAACCGCGAAGGACTGGCCGACTTCTTCGAGCGTGTGCTCGCTGCCATCCTCGAGGCCAAAGCGCATCTTGATGACCTTTTCTTCGCGCGGCGTCAGGGTGCGCAGAACCTGTCCCGTCTGGTCCTTGAGATTCACGTTGATCACCGCTTCTGCCGGCGAAACCACGGCGCGGTCTTCGATGAAGTCGCCGAGATGCGAATCTTCTTCTTCGCCGATCGGGGTTTCAAGCGAGATGGGCTCCTGTGCGATCTTCAGCACTTTTCGCACTTTGGCCACCGGGATGTCCATGCGTTTGGCGATTTCCTCGCTGGTGGGCTCGCGCCCCAGCTCCTGCACCAGCTGACGAGAAGTGCGGATCAGCTTGTTGATGGTCTCGATCATGTGCACCGGAATGCGAATGGTGCGCGCCTGATCGGCGATCGCGCGGGTAATCGCCTGCCGAATCCACCATGTCGCATACGTGGAAAATTTGTAACCCCGCCGGTATTCGAACTTGTCGACCGCCTTCATCAGGCCGATGTTGCCTTCCTGGATCAGGTCGAGGAATTGCAATCCGCGGTTGGTGTATTTCTTGGCAATCGAGACCACCAGCCGCAGATTGGCCTCAATCAGCTCGCGCTTGGCCTGCTCGGCATCCATGTCTCCCTGGATGATTTCGCGCTGCGTGCGCTTGATCTCCGGGAACAGGAGGCCGGCTTCCTGCTCGAGCTTTTCGATTTCCGTGCGCACCGCGCGGGCCTGGCGCTTGTATTCTTTTTTGACGTCTTCACTGCGCGTGGCCTCGGCTTTGCGCTCGAGGTTCTGCGCCTGGCGGTCGAGCGACCTCATGGCATCGACGGTTTTGTTGACGCGATCGATCAGCCGCTTGCGCTCGCTGTTGGTGAAACCAAGATTGCGCACGGCCAGGGAAACCCGGACAATCGCCCGGGCCAGATTTTTGCGCGCACGCCGATGGTCTTTCGGCCGCTTCTTTTGCGACATGGCCACGTACTTTTCCTGCAAGCCGCCGACTTTTTTGTACAGTTTGGCCATGTCGTCGATCTTGCCGGTGAATTCGTTGAGGCGGTTCTGCACGATGTCGTCGGTGATTTCTTCTTCGTCGAAGGTGACGACTTCTTTGATGGAGCGCACGCCTTTTTTCAGGTCTTCGCCCATGGCCAGCAAATCGTGAATCACGATGGGCGAGCGGGACAAAGCTTTGAGCACGCGCACCTGGCCGCGCTCAATGCGCTTGGCGATTTCCACTTCGCCTTCACGGGTGAGCAGAGGAACGGTCCCCATCTCGCGCAGGTACATGCGGACCGGATCGTTGGTTTTCTCCATCGCGCCGGGAGTGAGGTCGAGCTCGACGTCTTCTCCCTCTTCGATGTCTTCGAATTTTTTATCGAGCGCCGCCGAAGGCAATTTCGGGCCTTCGAGCACATCGATACCTTGCGTGCCAATGGTGGTTAGCAGGTCGTCCAGGTCTTCGGGACTGTGCACGTCATGCGGGATCAGTTCGTTGGCTTGATCGTAGGTGAGGTAGCCCTTTTCTTTTCCGGCATCGACCAGCTTTTTTATGTCGTCGTACTTGTCATCAAGCGCCAAAAGATGTGTTCCTCAAATTCGTCAATTTCGCTCGCGGCGAGCGTGGGTACTTTCCTAATTGGTGGGAATTCCAGGGTAGCGCGGAGTTGTGCGCCTAGCACAAACTTACAGAGTTTATCATGTAAGTACCACGCCGTCTATCACTTGCCTCGCTAAAAGCCCGCGCGCCCACCGCTAACTACAACTTCGCTAGACACTTAGATGATTCCAAGGGCGGTTTTGTTTCAAGCGGTTCTGCTGGAATTCCCGTTTAATCTCCACCGCCTATGGCCTCTCGAGGTGATTTAGCGCGCCTTGATCGAGGTCTCTTTGTGCACGGGTTTTAGCCGGTTCGGCGCAATTCCGCCTCCCCAAGATTGGGATCGCGCAGCGCGCGGTAGAGACGTTCGATCTCCGCCAGCAACTCGCGCCTACGGGATTTATCGTCGCTCAGGCCCGGCTGCTTCAATTGGCGCTGGGTTTCTTCGAGGCGGCGGCGCAGGTGAATGCGGCGCAGGGCGCGGACGGCGCTGTCGACCGTTTCCGCCGTGAGCTCGTCATTTTCTTCTTTTAGCAGGATGAAAGCGAGCGTGCGGCGGTCGGTGTCGGAGGCCGGAATTTGCATTACGTCGGCAATTTCGCCGCTGGCGGAGAGCAGCGCATCGATCAAGGATTCAGTGGCCAGGCCGCGATGCAGCGCTTCGTTTTGCAGAACAAACTGGGCCTGTCGCGCGGGGTCGAATTCTTCGTCCACTCCGTCGCGAGCGGAAACATGATGTTCGCCCGACTGCATTTGCCGCGACGAAGCCAGAGCGCGAACAAGAATTTTT
>JASHRB010000418.1 GCA_030037575.1 Candidatus Sulfotelmatobacter sp.
CCGCTTACCCCGATGTGATCCCCCAGGTCGAGCAACTTATAAAGCCCGAAGCCCTTTTCGCCCACGGCGTCTTTCTTCACATAAATCTGCAAACGCTGGCCGTTTTGCTGCAGATGGCAGAAGCCCGCCTTGCCCATCAGGCGAATGGCCATGATGCGCCCGGCCACGCGCACCTTCACTCGCGCGCTTTCCAGTTGTTCGCCGGTTTTTTCCCCATACTCGGCCAGAATCTGCGGGATGGTGTGCGAAAACTCGTATTTGCTGCGGTAGGTGATTTGACCGAGCGCGGCAAGCTGTTGCAGCTTCTCGCGCCGCAGTTCGTAAATATCTTCGTCGAGTGCCAAAGGAGCCTTTCGTAATCGAAGGAGAAACTGCGATTATAAACAACCCGATTCGTTCCCTTGCATTGTCATCCTGAGCGAAGCGTCACCGGGGCGTTGCGCAGGCGGCGCCCGGTCTCGAAGGTTTCCGGTCGCTCGCGCGCCCCGCCGTTTCCTTGAAACCTGACAAGCGCGAAACTTTCAAAACCGGATCTATGTATTCTGGTACACTGGTACATATGGTCGGGGATGTTGGTGATGATGATGAACTGCTGGTGGAGCGCGTCCAAACCGGAGTGCGCATGGAGAAGCGCCTGCTCAAGATCCTGAAGGCGTTCGCCGAGTATCACGACATGACGCTGGGAGATTTGCTGGAAGGCATCGTGCTCCACGCCTTCGACGGCAAGACGCCGTTTAACGCTGCCTCGCTGGAACGCATCCGCGAACTCAAGCGCTTCTACGATTTCGCTCTTGATTCGAGGGCCAGCCACCGCTTGAAAGAAATCAAAGCGCACGCCTCGCGTAAGCCAAATGCCGGAACCTAGCGGGCCATTTTCGGTTTCCCCGGAGGACGAAGCTGGCGCCGTTCGTCGCATGACCGACAAAGAATTAATCCGTCTTTTTGAAATCGATCGGCTGCCCACCGAATCTTTCCATCACGCCGATCACGTCCACCTGGCGTTTGCTTATTTGAGCGAGCATCCGATGTTCGAAGCCCTGTCCAGGTTTTCGGGCGCGCTGAAAAGATTTGCCGCCGCGCGCGGCAAGAGCGATCTTTATCACGAGACGATCACTTGGGCTTATTTTTTTCTGATCCGGGAACGCATGGCTGCCCTCAGCGATGCAACTTGGGAACAGTTCGCCGACTGCAACTCTGACCTGCTCACCTGGAAGCGCGGAATTCTGAGCCGCTACTATGAAGACACGACCTTGCAATCGGAGCTGGCGCGCAAGGTCTTTCTGATGCCCGACAGATTCATTTCGCCACCGGTTGAACTGCGCCCGCAGCGGCGTTAATATGGGTGGCTCGATTTGTATCACGCCATTTAAAGTCCTATGCCGCAAAACTACGTGCCCGTCTTCATCTTTGCCGCCGTCCTGGTCGTGCTGCTTCCGCTGACGCTGCTGGCGGCAAAATTGGTGCGTCCGGAAAACCCTAGCAAAACCAAGCTGATGCCCTACGAATGCGGCATCGATCCGGTCGACAACGCGCGTGGCCGCTATACCGTGAGGTTCTACATCATCGCGATTTTGTTTGTCGTGTTCGACGTGGAAACAATTTTTCTCTTTCCCTGGGCGGTCAAGTTCAAGGCTCTCGGTTTGTTCGGGTTTGTCGAGATCTTGATTTTTCTTGTCATCCTCATCGCCGGCTACACCTGGGTTTGGATAAAAGGCGCACTGGAGTGGGTGTAAATCGTGGCAGCCGGCCCCGAAGTTTCCATGGATCGTTCTCCCTCTGAAACGTTCATCGCCAGCCGCTGGACGCAGGGCAACTTCTTGTTTCCCACCAAAATCATCGTCAGTCCGCAACGCGTGAGCCGCATCAAGTCGCGGTTTTTCGGCAGCAACGAAGAAACAATTCCCCTGTCGAAAGTGGCGTCGGTGCACATCAAGACGGGCGTGATTTGGTCCGAGATTGTGATTGAGTCATCCGGAGGCGCAGATCCGATCACAAGCTACGGACACGGCAAACGCGACGCGCAACGCATTCGCGATCTCATCGAGCAATACCAGGCGCAATCGCAGGGATAGCGCATGGCTCGCGCCATTTGCTCACCCTACTCCCAAGTGGTGGATGCTGATTTCATCGCCAATCTCGTTGACACCACGCGCTCAAGCTGATAAAAGTTAACGTTCTCTCCATAACCCTCTGCGCCAGGGGTCTGTGCGTCGCGGACATGCCGGACGAAACCAAGTCGCCCTCATCACCCACGCCGCAAGGCGACTCAAACCCGTTCCCAGAAAAAGCCACAGCTCCCGCGAAACCCACTGCGGCTGCTCCCGCCCGGCCGGCATCTGCGGGAGCGCCGGCAGTTCCGCCCGCCGCCAAGCCTGCAGCGGCGCCCCCCAAAGCTCCGCTGCCCACTCCGACGCCGTGGGATTCACCCATGATCGCGAAGCTGAAGCGCATGTATGGCTCGGGCATCGAGCCGCTGACCTACGCCGGGCAAAACTACATGATTGTCGACCGCTCCCTGATTCCGGAGATCCTTCAAGTTTTGCACCATCAGGAACAGTTTGATTACTGCGTCGACCTCACCGCGGTTCACTATCCGCAGCGTGACAAACAGTTCGATCTGGTCTGGGTTCTCTATTCATTCGCGCGCAACCAGCGCATTCGGGTGAAAACCCAGATCGCCGACGGCGTATCTTTGCCAAGCTCCGTAACCATCTGGCCCACGGCGAACTGGCTGGAGCGCGAAGTCTATGACATGTTCGGCATTAAGTTTGATGGACACCCAGATTTGAGGCGCATTCTGCTGCCCGAGGGATGGAAAGGCCATCCGCTGCGCAAGGACTACGGGATTCTGCAGCAAGACAACCAGTGGGTGCAGATCAACCTGGGGATTGAAAGCGGCCAATGAGCCTAGCGCTTGAGATTCCGAGCGAGAGCTCCTTGCCCTGCCCGGAGCGCGGGCGGGCCGCGCCGAGCATCGCGTGTTTGGTGGAGCAGAATTCGCTGGTTGGGCTCGCTTCCTTATTCAACTTTATGTCGGCTGAGAGTGCCGCAGCTCAAATCGCATGACCGACCAGACCACGCTCTCGCATCTCGAACTTGAAGCTCACGACAAGACTTATCTTGATGCGAACGAGCTTGTCATCAATATGGGACCGCAGCATCCGGCCACGCATGGCGTGTTGCGCGTGATTTTGCGCCTGGATGGCGAAAAGGTTTTGGGCCTCGAATGCGTCATTGGCTATCTCCACCGCGGCGTCGAGAAAATTGGCGAGCATCGTACCTACACGATGTTCAATCCCTATGTCGACCGCATGGATTACGTCGCCGCGGTCTCGAATGGCCTTGGCTATTGCGAGACGGTGGAGAAGCTTTTGAACGTCGAAGCGCCACCGCGTGCGCAGCACGTTCGCGTGATCCTTACCGAACTCAATCGTCTGGCCAGCCATCAGCTGTGGCTGGGCACCCATGCCCTCGATATCGGCGCAATCACGCCGCTGTTTTACACTTTCCGCGATCGCGAAGAGATTCTGAAGATTTTTGAGAAGTATTCGGGCGCGCGGCTCACGACCCACGCATTTCGCATCGGCGGCCTGCAATATGAAACCTATGCGGGTTTCGAGCAGGAGGTAAAAAACTTCACGGCTTTTCTCAAGCCCAAGATCGACGAATACGAAGAGCTGCTCACGACCAACCGAATCTGGGTGGAGCGCACCCAGGGCATAGGGAAAATTTCAGCCGACGATTGCGTCGCGCTCGGTGTCACCGGGCCGGTGCTGCGCGCCAGTGGGGTGAAATGGGATTTGCGCAAGGCGCAGCCCTACGCGTGCTACAAGAATTTCGATTTCGAAGTTCCCACTGGCCAGAACGGCGACACCTACGATCGATATCTGGTGCGAATGGCCGAGATGCGGCAATCGGTGCGCATCGTCGAGCAGGCAGTCGCCGCCCTGCCCGAAGGCCCCATTATGGCGAAGGTGCCCAAGGTCATGAAGCCGGCGGTCGGCGAGGTTTACCACTCGATCGAAGCGCCCAAGGGCGAGCTGGGATATTTCATTGTCAGCGACGGATCGACACAGCCGTATCGGGTTCGCGTGCGGCCGCCGTCGTTTGTGAACTTGCAGGCCCTCGATCGCATGTGCCGCGGCCAGTTGGTCGCCGATGTCATCGCCGTCATCGGCACGCTCGATATCGTTCTGGGGGAGGTAGACCGCTGATGCAGTCCATCATCCAATACATCACCTCCTATCTTGGCAGCAATCAGACGCCCGGCACCGCGGGCAACATGTTCTGGGCATTCGTCTACATCATGCTGGTTTTCCTTGGCCTCTCGCTTGCTGTGATTGCGATGAACTGGCTGGAGCGAAAAATTCTGGCTCACATGCAGGTGCGGCTGGGCCCGATGCGAGTGGGGCCTCATGGATTGCTGCAGCCCATCGCCGACGCCATCAAACTCCTGCTGAAGGAAGACATCATGCCCGCCGGCGCCGACCGCGTAATCTTCTGGACCGCGCCGCTCATCGTGGTGCTCGCCGCATTCACGGTTTTCGTTGTCGTTCCCTTTGGCCCCACCCACGCTATTACCGACATGAACATCGGGCTGCTTTTCATGCTGGGTGTTTCCTCGCTGAGCGTGCTGGGAAT
>JASHRB010000419.1 GCA_030037575.1 Candidatus Sulfotelmatobacter sp.
ATCACTCCGACGCGCTCGGTGACAGAAATCGCGCCACGGGCATCAAGCATGTTGAACAGGTGCGAACACTTCAGGCAGAGATCATAAGCCGCTAGCAATGGAACTCGAGCCCTGTCTGGAACATTCTGCTTGGCTTTGACCGCCGCGTCATTTGCGTGCACCACCAGCGGAGCAGTGTCTAACCTGCAGGCAGCCAACAGGGCTTTGCACTCCGCCTCATACAACTCAAAGTGCTTCCACGTTTTTTCCACATCGGCTTGTTCGAAGTTGTACACCGAAAACTGCTGCTCATCGGCCAGCCGCACCTCTCCATACTTCATTATGTCGCCCGTGTCCGGCTCGCGCGCCCACACAATCTCATAGATGGAATCTACATCCTGCAAAAACGCGGCGATGCGCTCAAGCCCATAGGTAAGCTCGGCCGAAATCGGAAATAAATCGATGCCGCCGCACTGCTGAAAATAGGTGAACTGCGTAATCTCCAGCCCATCCAGCATGACCTGCCAACCCACGCCCCAAGCACTCAGAGTTGGCGCTTCCCAATTGTCTTCCTCGAACTTGATGTCGTGCGCGCGCAGATCAATGCCGATCGCTTCGAGCGATTGCAAATACAACTCCTGCACATTTTCCGGGGGAGGCTTCAGGATCACCTGCAGTTGCATGTGCTTGAACAGACGGTTCGGATTCTCTCCATATCGCCCGTCCGCCGGACGCCGCGACGGCTGCACATAGGCAACCTTATATGGTTTCGGCCCAAGCACGCGCAGAAAAGTCTCCGGCGCCATGGTGCCTGCGCCCACTTCTACGTCGTAGGGCTGTTGCAGAACGCATCCCCGCTCGGCCCAAAAGCTCTGCAGGCGTAGGACGAGATCCTGAAATGTAAGCGGATTGGAGGAGGTTGGAGGCACGATGCGCTTATGAACGCGAGACCAATTTCTGATTGTAAACGGAAGAGCGGGAAACCGTCAGCTAACGGCACCTGAACGCGGCAGGCGGCCTTAAAGAAGCGGTTTTAGCTCCGTCCAACTTCCTCGCCCCCGCCCCGGCAGATGGCCAAAGGGGTCACGGGGAACCCAGGCAAATTCCAGCCACATCAAGTTGATTCGATCCGCCTGAACTTGGGCCACATCGTAACGGGCCTCCTCAGCCACCGATGCACCGCTGGCACCGAAGGCTTTCGACAATCGCACAGCCTCGGCAGGAGAAATCCCCGCTGGCCGTTCCCCAATTCTACCGGCGTCGTGCGCCTTGGCCCGAGTGCGGCCCCAGCCTGCCTAATCGTCGAATGCCGGCAGCCCACGGCGCCGGCTGTGGCTAGGGCGCGTCGACCGGAACACGCCCGGCAAGGGCGAAGGCAATGGCACACTCGTCGCCCTACCTCGGGGGCTGAATCATTCGCCCATTTTCTCCATCATCACCGCCGTCACCAGTTTCTTCTCCATATGCCTCTGCAAAATCTGCATCAGCATTTTGCGCAAATCCGCAGCTTGGCTTTGCCACAATTTCGCTTGCCCGAAACTTTCCACCGGAGCACAAAACATCTGCGCCGCCAACGCTCGCGACTCCCTGGAAATCTCCGACGAGGCCCGCCGCTTGTCATCGATGCACATCACGCCATCAGCCAGTGCGTGAAAATACGCGCGGCTGCCATTCAACGCCCGCCCGCAGACGATACATTCGGTCAAAGCCGGCAAAAAACCAACCAGCCGCGTCAGCCACAATTCGAAATACGTGACCGGCAGCCAAACATCGGACGACTGCAAGGCGTGCAGCACAGCGAGCGTCAGTCGGAAAATCGCGTCATTGACTTCTTGGTCCGGAAGCAATTCATCGAGCAGTTCCGCGACATGCGCGAGCGCAACCGCACGCGCGTAGGTGACTTCCGTCGCCAGCGGAGATTCGATGACCTCACACGCATCCAGGCGCGCCAATTCCTGGCGTTCGCGAACGTCATAAAATGCACGCACATAGGTCAGCGGCTCGAGCGCGCCACCAAAGCGCCGCTTCGAAGTTTTCGCCGACCGCGCCACGCCGCGCAGCTTCCCGGCCGAGCGCGTGAACAGCGTAACCAGCAGATCAGCTTCGCGCAGGGGATAGGTGCGCAGAACAATCGCTTCCGACTCCATCAGTGCCATGGTGTGTGCAGATTCAGAACACAAGCAGAATTGTAATGGAGCAACAAAAAAGGGAAAGCCGATGCAAGGCGGTGAGCTGCGGAAAAGTCGGATTGGTCGAGCGTAAAAACACGAGAGAGACGGTCGTCAAGTCGAACGTCGCGCTTCGCGAACACTAACCTAGGACCGTCTCAGAACACGCTATGAAGCACAGCCAAGCTAGCGCACAGCGGGAAGCGAGACAATACAGCGAATTCCGTATTCGTGGAATGGTGCGTTTTTTGGGGTTGCCACCGGCAAAACGCCCAATGACTGTCCACCACAGTGCACGATAAATTCCCCTTCGAGGGAATTTCTAGCGGCCGTAATACGCGGCATTCTTGGCCGTGAACTCATGCCACTTCTCCGGCAGATCGTCAAGCGCAAAAATCGCCGACACCGGACAGACGGGAACGCAGGCGCCGCAGTCGATGCATTCGACCGGATCAATGTAGAGCAGTTCCGAAGTTGCGTAGTTGGGCTCGTCTTTCTTGGGATGAATGCAATCTACCGGACACGCATCCACGCAGGCGGTGTCTTTGGTGTTGATGCAGGGCTCTGCAATTACATAGGTCATAACCGATGAGTCTCCTCAGGTTCCTAAAGCCATTTTACTACTGGCGGC
>JASHRB010000420.1 GCA_030037575.1 Candidatus Sulfotelmatobacter sp.
GTCCGCCAACCGAAAAATCATTAATATTATTCACCGCGATCGCCGGCTCCATGCCACTGAGAATGCGCGGCATTGATGGACCCATCGCCAGCGCTTCGAAGGCCGATTTTTTCGGCGGATGCGGCATTGCACGCAGCGAACGATTGAGCCATCCATCTTCGGTTGATTTCACTCCCGGCGTGCCTGATTCCATGAAATCCTGGGCGTCGAAGTGTGATCGATTGGGATCAGGAGATCCAGCCGCGTGAACGATGGCCAAATGCCGCTGCTGCCACAGCGGCTGAAAGGGCGCGAGCGAAGGATGCAGTCCGAAAAAGCCGTCGAGATCAATGACGGATTGCCGGGGAATATGAATGCTCGGCCGCAGCGCATAATATTGCGGCTCGGCATAGGGCACGACTATATTCAGGCCATCGGCCGCGCCCCGCTGAAAAATTACGACCAGGCGTTGCGGGCGCCTACCCGCATCGACCGATCCCCATGCGGCTCGCGCAAGGAAACTCGGTATTGCCGCCGTGCCCACGATGGCCAGCCCGCTATTGCGCAGAAACACCCGGCGAGTAATCGACATATGGAATCTCAGTTCTCCGTTGCCATTTCTTGGCCATTTCGCCCAGCGGCGGGCTGGCCCTTGCGTGCAGCCAATTCCAAACGATGAAGCCTATTTCCTTTGAAATTCCGGCGAACCCAAAAGCAACCCAGCCATCGTGCTTACATCCGGTGCCAGAATCCCATCCTCAGGCTGGAACGCGGCAGAATTGTTTGCTTGCTTCGTGGGCGCATAATTTTTCGTCGAATCAAACTGCGCCAGGATCGAATCATGCGTCTGCTGTGACACGCCGCCCGCGACCAGACTCGATTCCAAGGTCGATAAAACCACCGATGGATCCGAGGCATCATCACTGGCCACCAATTGCGCGCCGTTCAGATCGACACCCTTAATTTTTCCGTTGGTCAGGGCAAGGGCAAAATTCATGCGACTCAGCAGCGCCGAAGAACTCACCCAGGTCTCCGCCTTGATCGCATATCCGGTCGGCGGTTGCGCGCCGTAAAGCGGCATGCCCATGCGGTTGAGCTGCTGGATCAGGGGTTTCGCATCGCCAACTTCCGCGCCGGTGGCGCGAATGCTCGAGGCCACGAATTCCAGCGGAGTTTTCACTTTTGCGCGGTATGTGCTGTCGCTCCAAAATTCCGGCGAATGGAAGAGCACGCTCAACACTTCTCCAATGTCGCCTTTCTTTTTCAGAAATGTTTTCGCCATCCGATTCACCAGTTCCGGCGGCGGATTGTCGGAAACAAACCGCTCCGCGAGCTTCAGCGAGATAAAGCGCGCCGTCTTCGGACTCGTCGCCAGCCGGTGCAACAACTCCAACCCCTCGCCCTCGCCATTTTCCTTGATGCGATGCCCGAGCACGAGCTTCGCACCCGGTTCATGCATGCGTGGATCAAACTTAAATGTGCCGCCTTGCGCGGGCTTGTCGATCGTCCATCCCGTAAAAACTTTTGCGACTTCGGTGACGTCGCGCTGCGAATAGCCGCCGTTCACGCTCAGCGTGTGCAATTCCAGCAACTCTCGGCCATAATTTTCGTTCAGCCCGCTCGGTCGCTTGCCCGGCTTGGGCCGCGGCCGGAAATTGGGGTTCGGGCGCAAGGGCACACCCAGCGCTTGCGGCGAGTTCGGCCCCACACTCATCCAGTTATCGAGGTAGTAGAGCATCGCCGGACTTTTGGCCGTGGCTACCAGCAGGTCTTCGAACTTTCCGAACGCATGTGGACGAATCACATCACGCTCGTAGCTGGTGACCATCAGGCGGTCGAGGTCTTTGTCCATAAAAACATTGAAATGATTGAACCAGAAGTCGGTCATCACTTCTTCGAGTTGCCGCTGGCTGTAAATCGCGCGCAACAGCTTTGCCTGCTCCAACTCGCTATCGACCACCGCAGGAGGATTCACGAGCGCAAGCATCGTCTCTTGCTGGGCACCTGTCATGCCCGCAAGAAATTCCTGCGCATTCTTTCCCCGCAGCGAGTCGAACAAAGCAAGAATATCGTGCGTAGGCATGGCCAGCACTTTGTTGAAGCGCTCGTTCGCAGGCAGGGCCTTGAGTTGGTCGACGCCGAGTTCGGCACGAACTTCTTTTCTGCCAATTCGCACCTGTTCTTTTTCTTCGGAAGTCAACTTCACCGGCGCATCGACAGCCAGGTTAGGATCTGGCGAATTCGCGCCGTTCGCAGGTTTATCCCCGTTGCGGCGCATCGAAGAAGCATCCTGCGTTTCTGCGGCGCTTGCCCTTGCCGCAGAATTTCCCCCCTTCGCCTCCATGGTCTTATCTTGCCGTGCGGTGCTCTTCACTTCCTCTTCTTTTTTCTCCCGGCGCCCCTCAACTCGCGCCATCTGCACCTGGTAAACAACGCGCAACACCGGATCGTCAGGCATCGGCCGCTTGCCGTTGATTACTTGACGGATTTCCTGATTGTCAGGGAAATTCTGCGCCACCTGCTCGCTGCTCATGCGCAGAGTTCGAAACGGCTCCAGCCGCCCGTTCAGCGCGCTGTCGTCGATTCTTCCCGGATGCAGTTGCCTATCGATCCAGCCGTCGACGCCCATTGCCATGACTTGCTGCAGATCGCCGGGACGCGGGCCGAAAGTCAGCCGATTCAGTGCCTGCAGCGCGCGCTTCTGAGGGTCTGCATCGGAATTCGCTGCACGCTTCTTCCTGGCCAGCAATGGCGGTGCAGAAGACACCAGGCTAAACAGAACCAGGCTTGTGGCGAATTTCCTGCGGCCGAGAAGACGCATGAGGATTCCTGTGCGGATGGACGCGATTAGTTGCAATTATCAACCCGACATCGGAGAAAAAGTTGTTCGCCC
>JASHRB010000421.1 GCA_030037575.1 Candidatus Sulfotelmatobacter sp.
CTGCGCCGGTTGCGCCTGGACCGGATTGATCTTTATCAGTTGCATCGAATCGATCCGAAAGTGCCGGCGGAAGAACAGCTCGGCGCTCTCAAAGATTTGCAAGCGCAAGGGAAAATCAAACACGTCGGCTTATCGGAGGTGAGCGTGCGACAGATTCAGCATGCGCGGGCGATTGTTCCCATTGTGAGCGTCCAGAATCGTTACAGCATCACCGACCGCGGGTCGGAGGAGGTTCTGAAGTATTGCGAAAAAGAGAAATTGGGTTTTATTCCCTGGTTCCCGTTGGCGGCTGGTCGTGTTTCCGGCTCTGAGAGCCCGCTCCGTCGGATGGCAGCGCGATGGAATCTTCCCCCATCCCAATTGGCGCTGGCATGGCTGCTGGCACGATCTCCAGTTATACTACCGATCCCAGGAACTTCCAGGGTCGAACATCTCGAGGAAAATGTGGCGGCCACGGCGTTGAAGATTGACCCCGACAAATGGCAGGAACTGGATGGTTTGGCGCGTGCCGGCTAGGACGCGGCGGTGACGGCTGAGGCGGCAACTGTGCAAATCGCCATGATCGGCCGGGGAAGGATGGGAGCCAACATGGTGCGGCGGCTCATCCGCAAGGGGCACAATTGCGTCGTATTCGAGAGACATCTGGAGAAGTCCGAAGATAAACCCAAAGTCGCTTGAAGGAATGCTGCCCGTTGCGTTTTCTAATTCCTTGACCGCACTTCGTCAGGGCGATTCTCCAAATCAGAGGTGGGCGATTGGACAAAGAAAATCAGGCAGCGGCCGGCCGACTCGATGAGACAAAAAAGTCCGGCGCCAGTGGTGTCGGCAAAGGCCCGAATCCTCGTGGCCGGCCCTTCATCCAAAGCGAAGTGGTTCTGGGCTGTTTTGTTGCTTGCGCTTAATCGAGTGAGGAGTGCGACGGATGTTTGAGAGCATTCTCTGTCAAGTCACGGAATACGATCCTGACGTTCTAGAGTCCCTGATCGAGCTCGCCGTCGAAATTGCTCGCGAGGGGCGGGAGGGAAAACGGGTGGGCACGCTGTTTACACTTGGGGACGAGAACGCGGTGCTCGCCAAATCCAGACCGTTGATTTTGGATCCTTTGCTGGGGCATCCGGAATCTTTGCGGCGCGTCACCGATCTCAATCTCCGTGGAACCGTCAAGGAATTGGCGCAGCTGGACGGCGGGTTTGTGGTGAGCCGCGATGGAATTGTCCTTTCCGCTTGCCGCTACCTCGATGCCGTGGCCGAACCAGTCGACGTGCCGTTGGGACTGGGCAGCCGTCATATTGCGGCCGCCAACATGAGCGCAGTTACCAAAGCCGTGGGAATTGTCGTCTCAGAGAGTTCGGTGGTGCGACTTTTCTGTCATGGACAACTGGTCGGGGAAATCATTCCCGAGGTATGGATGATGGATCACGCCGCCCACCTGCGTGGTACCGTGAACAGGGAACAAGTCGGCGAATTGACGATTCTGACACCAAATCTGCGACCAGCCTCGCTCGCGAAGTAAGCGTGACGGAACGGAGCGCATGACCTCTCTGCCGGAATTTATATGTGAAGTCTGTGGACTGGTAACCACGAGTCCCACCCACTGGTTCGTGATTCGATGTGGAGATTCCGAGCTTACCGTCTACCGGTGGAATTCTGAAACCGCCAACGCAGCCGGAGCCCGGCATTACTGCGGTGAGGCGCACGCCGAGGTGTACATCAGTCGCTGGTTTGAGTCAGTGTGCGCGCCGCCGAAACCCAGTTTCAAGTAGCACTTTAGGGCGACCTTTTATTCAGCGGAATTCTGGCGCTGACCTGTGGATTGGGTTCTCGCACGGGAACATGAAAGATGGGCGGAGCACATCTCCGTGGCCCGACTTCGGCAAACTGCGGCGTAATCCACGGCTTCTCTCCGTTGCAGCAAGCCTTTCACCATCTGGCATGGTAGTACCAAGCCGATCCACCCATTCAGCACAGGCGTGAGCGCCGATGCTGTGCTTCATGGGGACAAACATTCATCGAAGGACTGAAGGACCTTGCCTTGCTGTCACTGCGGATTCATGGGCTGCGCAATTTGGCCCGCCAAAGGCAGAAATATCTGGAAGCGCGTGTCCCCCGGTCTTGAGCTGACCTGAATGCTGCCCCTATGCTTCCTCACAATTCGTTGCACCGTATCCAAACCCAAGCCGGTGCCCTCTCCCACGCCCTTGGTGGTGAAAAATGGTTCAAAGATATGAGCCTGGATCTCAGGTGGAATCCCCGGACCGTTGTCCCCGATCTCGACCACCACACAAGTTTGGTCGCGATAGGTGCGTACCCGCAGTTTCCCGCGGCCGTGGATGGCGTCAATGGCATTGTCGATGAGGTTGGTCCAAACCTGATTCAGCTCGCTGCCGAAAGAATCCACCAGAAGAGGGACGGGCTGGTAATCACGCTCCACTTCCACCCCGCCCTTGAGCTTGTGGTTCAGAATGGTCAGGGTGGTTTCCAGGCTCTTTACAACATCAACGTTTTGCACCGGAGCCTGGTCCATAAAGGTGTATTCCTTGATCGCGCGTACCAGGTCGGAAATGCGCGAGGTGCTGTTCTCGATTTCATTCAGCAGTCCGGTGATCTCGAGTAAGGCGGAGACTCTGATCAGGGCGGCACGGGCGGTGTCCGCGCCGAGCGAGGCAAACAGCGACTCTAGCAGCTCCGGCTTGGCGTCTTTGCGGGCGAGGTTCGCGGACAACTGCCACAAATCGTTTTGCCCATGGCTCTGCAGCACCGAGTCCAGTTCATCTTCCAAGGTGCTGACGGTCAGCCCATCGGGCGGAGGCGCATTTTTTTGAAGCAGCGCATTCTCCAACTTTTCGATTTCAGATTTCTGCGCGGCCGTGAGATCGCGGGAACCCAGCTCTTGGCTCGCATCTTTGATTTGTTTCAAAGTGCTGCGCAGCTGACTGGCAGCGCGTTTCGCCGCCGAAGCGGGATTGTTGAGTTCATGGGCCAACCCGGCAGAAAGCTTGCCCAAAGCCGCCAACCGGTCACGCTGCTGTTCGATTCTGGTCGATTCGCGGATCCGGTCCGACATCAATGCCACCAGACGGCTGGCAAACTCCGGCATCTTCTGTACTAGATCGGGGAACAGCGAAGCGGGAAAACGCAAAAGGCGGCTGCTGCTGAGCGCACGTCCAGTCAAGGGAAACTGTTTCATCCGCGAAAAGGGCAGCACTCCAGTCACATCGCCGGGGTTGGACACAAAGGTCACGAGGCCGCCGGACAGTTCGCCTCTGATCTGAAGCTGC
>JASHRB010000002.1 GCA_030037575.1 Candidatus Sulfotelmatobacter sp.
TGTTGACCCTGCACCGGCCCTCAAACGTAGACGATCGCGAAACCCTGCAGGGTATTCTGGGTGCGGTGGCAGAAGTGGCAACCGACTTCCCGGTTTTCTTTCCCATGCACCCGCGCACGCGGAAAAACCTGGAGAAATTCGCATTACAAGACTGTTTGGCCGGCGCGCAAACCGGTGGTCATCGCGGAATTGTGGCGCTCGACGCGCTCGGCTACCTGGATTTTGTTTCGCTGAATGAACACGCCACGCTGGTGCTGACCGACTCCGGTGGAGTGCAGGAAGAAACCACGGCTCTCGAAGTGCCTTGTCTGACCCTGCGCGAGAACACCGAACGCCCGGCAACCGTGGCCATGGGATCCAATCAAGTGGTCGGAGTCAGTCCAGACCGCATCGTCGCAGCCATGCGCTCGGTGCTGGAGAAGCCACCGCACCCCTATCCGCGTCCTCCTCTGTGGGACGGCCAGACGGCATCGCGAATCGTGGCCATCCTGCGCCAGCATTTGCGGGCGTGAACTGAAAGCGCGGGCAAATCCGATCGCGCTTGGATTTGCCCGCCGCTGCCCATAAACTAGGTTCGTAAACATGAGGCTTTCCGTCGTCATGCCGGTCTATAACGAGCGTCCCACGCTGCGGCAAGTCGTGAATCGAGTGCTGGCGACGCCTCTGGCCATTGAGTTGATCCGCGTTGACGACGGTTCGACCGACGGTTCGCGCGAGATCTTGGCCGAGTTGCAGCAAGAGCATCCCTCGATTCGGGTCTTGTACCAACCCCAGAACACCGGGAAAGGCGCGGCTTTGCACCGCGGGATTCGCGAGGCCACCGGCGATTTCGTGATCATTCAGGATGCCGACCTCGAATACGACCCCAGCGAGTACTCGGTGTTGCTGCAGCCTTTAAGGGAGCAGAGGGCCGACGTGGTTTATGGATCGCGCTTTCTCGGCGGCCGTCCTCACCGCGTGCTTTACTTCTGGCATTCGGTAGGCAATCGCATCCTTACCTTGCTCTCCAATGCGCTTACCGATATCAATCTCACCGACATGGAGACCTGTTACAAGGCTTTCCGGCGGGAGATTTTGCAATCCATTCCCTTAGAAGAAAAGGGCTTTGGCTTTGAGCCGGAAATTACCGTAAAAATTGCCAAGCGCCGACTGCGCATTTACGAAGTGGGCATCAGCTACAGCGGCCGCACCTACGAAGAAGGAAAGAAAATCAGCTGGAAAGACGGCGTGCGCGCGCTGTGGTGCCTGCTGAAGTACTGCCTCATCGAACCGGCGGCACCCCATGAATTTTCACCCGGAGGGCAACCGGATGCTGCGCTGCCCAACGGACCGGCGCACGGCGGAACCAGGCAGCAAGCCGGTTGACACGTCCCGGCGCGAGCTCTGCCCACAAACCACATGCCTTCGAGCATGAACATCATCCATCGGGACTTCCAAATGGAGCCATCGATGGCGCTGCCCGAACATGAAGTGCATCTCTGGCGGGTTGATCTAAACGGGCTTGGCCAGGACGAGGCCCTCTGGCAGCACGTTTTGTCCCCTGACGAGGCCGAGCGGGCGTTGCGCTTTCACTTTGCGGTTGACCGCCGGCGCTATGCGATATCACGCGGAGTGCTGCGAACGATTCTGGGAAGCTATCTAACCAGCCGTCCCGCCGGCATTGGGTTTTCCTACTCGAAGCGCGAGAAACCTTCCCTGTCGCCGCCGCACTCCGATAGCGGAATCACTTTCAACGTTTCCCATTCGGGCGAGGTGACCCTGCTGGCCTTCACCCGCAAGCGGGACATCGGCGTCGATGTCGAGCAGATCGGGCGAAAGTCCGACCTGGAGGCCATTGCCCGGCGATTCTTCTCGGCGCACGAGCAGGAACAGTTTTTTGCTCTGCCGGCAGCAGAGCGAGGAGAAGCTTTCTTTCGCTGTTGGACTCGCAAGGAGGCCTACATCAAGGCAACCGGCGACGGTCTGTCTCTAGCGTTGAGTCAGTTCGATGTTTCCATCGCACCCGGTCATCGCGATGCCTTGCTGGCCACGCGTCCGGATGCGTCGGAAACCGCGCGCTGGTCGATGCGCGAGGTTTCGGCGGGAGCCGGCTATGTGGGGGCGCTATGCGTCGGCGGACGCGATTGGAGGCTGAGAGACTGGACGGGTGGTTAGACCGTTATTGGGGCCCCAACGAGAATTTTATTCTCGTTAGGACCCAATCCAGCAATCAAGCAGCTATTTTTAGACCGACGGCCACCACGCCGCTGCCACAGCCCTCAATTATTTCACCTACAATTTCATCAAAATTCATCGTACACTGCGCACGTCTCCAGCTACGGCCGTTGGCCTGACGGATCGGCCGTGGAGCGTGGAGGATTTGGTTGCCCTCTGGGAATCCTACCTACGCGCAACGGAGGGCGGAAAGAGCGGCCTGAGCCATAGGAGAATCCGAATGTTTGAAGGTCTGTTTCAGCCAATTCCCTTGTCGCTGATCGTGCTTATAGGCTTCGTGGTACTCATTCCATTTTGGCAGATTTTCAAGAAAGCTGGTTTCAGCCCTTGGCTATCCCTCTTGACCATGATTCCTTTGGTTGGTCTATTCGCGCTTTACTACCTCGCTTTTACACGATGGCCCGAAAATTCAAAGTAGATGCCCACTCCCGCTTTACGCCCTCAGCCTTGTGTGTGGGTTTTGCGCATCGCCGCGCACCGCCTACAGGTGTGGATCTCGCGCCGGAAAGCGCCGTATTTCTCCGGCTTTGTTGGCTTTGCCCTGGGTTCTTTCAGATTCCCGCTTCCATTCGCGCGCGCGGATCCAAATAATCGCGCAAGCCGTCGCCGATGAAGTTAAAGCTCAGCACGGCCAGCATCACGGCCATTGCCGGAAAGACGACCAGATGAGGGGCGTCGAACAAATGCGCGCGGCCGTCGTTGAGCATCGTGCCCCAACTCGCGGTGGGGGGGGGCACGCCCAGACCGAGAAAGCTCATGGTCGCCTCGGCCAGAATCGCGCCCGCCATGCCGATCGCGGCCTGCACAATGACGGGCTGAATGATGTTGGGCAAAATGTGCCGCACAATGATGCGCCAATCGCTCGCGCCCAGGGCGCGCGCGGCCTCGACGAACTCGCGCTCGCGCGCCGCCAGAACTTGTCCGCGAACCAGGCGGGCGTAGCCGACCCATCCTCCAAGTGAGAGAGCAAAAACCAGATTGAAAATGCCGGGGCCGCGGAAAGCCACGAAAGCGATCGCGATCAAAATTCCGGGAAACGACATGAACGCATTCATGAGGACTATGTTTACGAATCGGTCGATCCCCCCCCCGTAATATCCGGCAATCGATCCGATGATCAGCCCCAGCGCAAGCGACGAAGCCACAACGCAGCTGCCCACCAGCATCGAAATCCGCGCTCCGTAGATGAGGCGGGAAACAATGTCACGGCCCAGTTCATCGGTGCCCAGCCAGTGGGCGCGCGAAGGGGGATCAAGCCGCGCGGGCAGGTGGATTGACGCGGGATCCTGGGGCGCGATCGCGGGGGCGAAAAGCGCGAAGATGATGAAGACCACAACGCAGGTGAGACCCATGGCCGCGAGCGGATTGCGCCGCGCGCTGGCCAAGAAACCATGGCCAGAACGCACTCCCAGGAGGAAAGTTTGCGCCCTGCTCATTGCCCGATCCTCGGGTTGGCCACCGAGTACAGCACGTCGGTCAGAAAATTCACCGCCACATAGGTCAGCCCGATGGCCAGGATGCAGCCTTGCACAAGGTAGTAATCGCGGTTCGAAATGGCTTGAATCGTCAGTCGGCCGATGCCCGGCCAGGAAAAAATGGTTTCTGTGACGATCGCGCCGGCGAGCAGCGCTCCGAATTGCAGGCCCAGCACGGTAATGATCGGAATCATGGCATTGCGCAGTGCGTGGCGATAAACCACGCTTCGCTCGGGCAGGCCTTTGGCGCGGGCTGTGCGAATGTAATCCTGGCTCAATTCTTCCAGCATGGAAGTGCGCACCATGCGGGTGAGAATGGCGGCGAGCGCGCTGCCCATGGTCATCGCCGGCAAAATCAAATTGGCCCACGAGCCCGCGCCGGAAACCGGCAACCATCCCAGCTTAATTGCGAACAACAAAATCAGAATCGGCCCCAGCGCAAAATTGGGAAAGGACAAACCGAACAGGCTGATGACGCTGAGCCAGCGGTCGTCCCAGCGGTTACGCCGCTCGGCCGAGCGCACGCCGGCGGGAATCGACAACCCAATGGCCACCAACAAGGACGCCAGCGTAAGCTGCAGTGTATAGGGATAACGCTGCTCCAGCAGCCGGCTCACGCCTTGGTTGTAGCGAAACGAGGGCCCGAGATCGCCGTGAAGAACGCCCCGCCAGTAGTGGATGTACTGCTCTCCCAGAGGAGCGTCGAGGCCATAGAGATGGCGCGTGGCAGCAATGTCGGCCGGCGGTGCGCCTTCGCCGAGCATTTGTTGAATGGGATCTCCCGGCACCAGATGAATCAACAGGAAGACGAGCGAGACCACCAGCCAAATGACCGGCAGCGTGTAGACGACGCGTTGGAGGAGCACCTTCAGTTGTCAGGGTCCAGTGGCCCGTTGCCAGTTGCCCGACTCTCCATCAGCCAGTTTTCCCCGGGGCGCGGGAATCGATCAATCCCTCCGAAGGCGGGAAACGCGGCCCTCCGCCCGACCTGGCACCTTTTCTGAACTGGGCACCGTCGTTTTCTCACGCGTGCTTGGCGCTCTCCGCCCGGGGTGGCAGATTTTCGATCGCCTGAGCGTTTCCCAGCTTCTCGATCTTCACCCGCGCAATGCGATGACCTTCCATCTCGTCGACCGTATAGCGATGGCCTTCGTACTCGAATGATTCCCCGAGATATGGAATGCGTTGCAGCCGCGCGAGCACAAAACCAGCCAAAGTCTCGAAGCCGGCGTCCCGGGGAAGAAGCATGCCGTGCTGCGTCTCAAGATCGCGAATATTCTC
>JASHRB010000422.1 GCA_030037575.1 Candidatus Sulfotelmatobacter sp.
AGGTCATAGATGGTCTGAATGACGGTCTTTCCCGAGTGCAATCGAAAGGTGTAGGGGACATAATGGAAAAACAGCAACAGGTTGTCCGGGGTGTGGGCGGACGATTCATAAATCTTTTGCACTTGCGGCGAGTATTGCCCCACGAAACCGGTGCCGGTGGCGGCCGAGCGGTCCACGCCGACGCCCCGGTCGTCGGCGCGAATCCATTGCCCCCAGCCGTTGCGTTCCTGGGATTCGGGAGCGGGGCCGTAGTGGCTGCCCAAGATGAAGGTGAGCGTCTGCAAGCCCAGCGGGCCGGTGTGCTTTCATAGGCCTTCCAGGAAGCCAGTTGAATTTCTGAAACCGTGGCCAGCACCAGCGGGTCGCCTCCGAAGGTGAGCCGCGTCCATTCCTCGACGATGGACTGGGCGGTGAGATGGGGATTCCAAGCCAGCCGTCCGAATCCATACAAATTCGCCATGGCCAAATGGTTTCCCAACCAGTCTTGATCAAGCCCGACGTTGGCGACGCCGATGTAGCCTCCCGTGGGGCGATGGAAGCGAGCGCCGGAGACCACATCTTTGACCCGGGTCGGCTGCTGGTTCACCCGCAAATCAAAATCAAGCATCTCCTTCCACATGGGGACCAGAAAGCAAGTATGCCTTTGCTGTCCGGTATACTCCTGCGTGATTTGCAACTCGATTCCCGCATTGCTACGTTCGAGGCCGCCGAACAGAGGCGAAACCGGTTCGCGCACCTGAAAATCAATCGGGCCGTATTTGATTTGCACCACTACGTTGTCCTCGAACTGGCCGTCGAGCGGGTGAAAAATGTCGTAGGCGGCTTTGGCGCGGTCGTTTTGCGGATGGCTCCAGTCGAGCTGGTGGTTGTAAACGAAGGCGCGGTAGAAAACGATTCCGCCATGCGGCTTTAAGGCGTGGGCGATCACGTTGGCCGCATCCGCCGGAGTGCGGCCATAAACAGCCGGACCGAGGCGTCCTTCAGAATCGGCCTTGATGACCGCGCCGCCGAAGTCGGGAATGAGGCTGTAGATTTCGTCAAACTTCCTCTGCCACCAGGCGGCCACGCGAGCATCGAGAGGATCGAACGTATCCAGGCCGCCAATCGTCTGGGGACTGCTAAAATCGATTGCGATTCCCAGTCGAACTCCCCAGGGACGAAACGCCTGGGCGATGCGCCCCAGTTGAGGAATGAACGCGGAGTCCAGAAGGCGCGCATCGGCGTTGACGTTGTTTACCACGCAACCGTTAATGCCAAGCGATGCGAGCAGGCGCGCATACCCGGAGGCTCGCGTAAGGTCAGGCCGTACGCCGCCCTTGTCGAAGAAGAGCGAGCGCCCGGCGTAGCCGCGCTCGATGCTGCCGTCGAGGTTGTCCCACTGATTGACCCAGCGAAGGGGAGCGGAAGGCTGTTCCCTATCCTGCAGCGTCCACACCGCCTGGCGCTGTGCGATGGCCCGCAGGAAGGCGAACACTCCGTACACCACTCCGCGCTCGCCGCCTCCCGCAATGATGAGACAGCGCAAGCCATGCCAGTTGCCTGAGCCCAGCCAAAATCCTTCCTCTCCCAACTTGGTCTCGCGGGGAAAGTCATGCACGATACTGGTGATCTGATCCATCGTTCCCAGCACGATCGCCGATTCTGAAGGCATGGCCGGGGTGAATCTCAACTTCCTGCCTAACATTCCTTCCATTCCGCGCGCGAGTTCACTCTTCGCCCGGCGAAGAAGTTCCGAATTTCCCGGCGCCACTACCGCGCCCGGCAGCGTTTTGTACTGAATTTCTCCGCTCGCTCCCAGCGGAGCATAGCGCAACCAGGCCTGGGCCCCGCTCTCGGCCTGCGCACTGCTCACCCACCCACCCCAGCAAATCAATAGGAGAGCCAGGTTCAGGCCGCTGCTGCGAATCAGAGGAAACATAAAAATTTCATTTTCGTTAACGTACACGAAAAGGTTATCACGTAGCTTCTGCCGGTGCGCCATGGCCATGAGCAGAGCTGAACCCAGCTTAAAAATCGACTTCGCGGCCCGGGGCTTTCCCGTCTGCTCGCTCTGCGGAATGCGCTTTGGCGCCGAAGGCATGACCCGTTCTCTGATCGATGCCTTGGCCCTTCAGGTTCGCCGGCAACACCTGGATGGCCATCAGAAGTCTCTGGCTCCCCCCAAGCCGCTGCACCCTTATTCGGTGTGCCCGCCGCGCGCAGAATGTAGGCCAGCCGGTTCGAGAATGCGAGAAAGCCAACCCGCCCTTCGCGAAATCCACCAAGAGCGAAGCCAGCGCACATCTTATTCCGGCAATTTCTTCCGGCCCTTGATCCGGAACGCCGCCTGCCTTCCGGCCGAGCCCATGCCCGGTTGTCCTCCCCCCACATAAACTCGGTAATTTCCTTTGGCAATAAGGCGATCTCCCCTCTCATCCACCTCGCTCAAATCCCGCGGATCGAGGGTGAACCGCACATGCTGGCTTCCGCCCGCGGCCAGATGAATGCGGGTAAATGCCCGCAGCGCACGCAGGGGAGCGATGGAAGACCGGGGAAAACTCAAATACAACTCGGCCACTTCGTCGCCGTCGCGTTGGCTGGTGTTTTTCACTTCGGTCTCGACTGTCAAAGGGTCGCCCGCTCGCAGCTTGCGCGAAGAAAGTTTCAAATGGCTGTACGCGAAAGTGGAATAACTCAATCCATATCCGAAGGGATACAAAGGCTGCCCTGTGAAATAGCGATAGGTGCGGTTTTTCATGGCATAATCTTCGAAGGCCGGCAACTGCTCAACGCCCTTATAAAAAGTGACCGCCAGGCGGCCGGCCGGATTGTTCACTCCGGCGAGCGTTTGC
>JASHRB010000423.1 GCA_030037575.1 Candidatus Sulfotelmatobacter sp.
CAAGCCCAGTGGAACCTCGGTCTTGCCCAGGTGCAGATTCCCTGGCACCTTCCACGCGCGATTGCCGGGTTCCGTATAGCGCAGAACCAGCACGGCAATCGACTTCATGGCAAAGCTCCAGATCACGCCGAAGGCATACAGCGCAGCCAGAACATAGACGTTTCCCAGACTGAGAAAAATGACCAGCAACTGCATCCCAACGATCAGGTTGATGATGCGGTAGCTGGTGCCGTAGCGGTTGTGCGGCTTCTGGAACCAACTGGTGAGCACGCCATCTTCCGCGACGCGATTGAGGACCCCGTTGGCGCCGACGATGGAAGTGTTCTGCGCACCGGCCAGAATCAGCACGCCGACCAGCACCACAAAGGCATGGAACAACAATTTGAGGCTCTCCGGCCCGGCCAGATACATGGCCAGGCCACCGATCAGGTTGGCGAAATAGTCGTGCCGAACCTGGTCCGGGATGATCATTACCGCAAAGAACGAAACCAGAGAGGTGAACAGCAAGCTGTAAATAAAAATCACCAACCCGGTTTTCTCCAGGTTTCTGAGCTTGGGATGCTCGATCTCGCGGTTGACCTGCGCCAAAGTCTCTTCCCCGCTCATGGCGAGCACGGAGTGGCCGAAGCCGACGAAAAGAATGACCCAGGTGAGGTGAGAAAACCAGGTTCCGTCAAGCCAGCCCAGTGATTCCCGGTTGATGCGCATTACACCCGGGTGAAGCGGGTTGGGCGGAAGTTGGATCGGCCCGCGCAAAACGGTGATGGTGCACCAGATCAGCAGGATCACCACCATCACGGTCGTGACCACCATGATCTGCAGGGCTTTCTGGCTGGACTCGTGTATGCCCTGGGTGTTTTTCCACCAGAAGTAGAGCAACACGATGATGGCCAGCCCGGCGGCGAAGTAGTCGTCGGAAAAGTGCAAGGGGTGATGCAGGTACACCCCCATGTCCTTGATGAAGCCGGCGAGATACTGCCCGGCGGAGACAGCGCTGATGGGGCCGGTGAGGACGTAATCAAAAAGCAGGGCTGAGACGGAAAACTTCGCCAGGGTCCCGCCCATCGCCTCTTTCACCACGCGGTAGACACCGCCGCGCACGAACATGCTGCTGGACTCGATGTAGAGAGCCCGCACGCAATAGCTGAACAACATTACCGCGAGGATGAACCAGGGAGCGCTTTTGCCGATGACTTTTTCGGCATCGCCTCCGGCGTAGTAGGCGGAGGAGGCGAGGTCCGATAGGACGATGGCCGAGGCACGCCAGAAGGAAATGAAGGTCAACATCACCGTGGTGGCGACGAAGACCTTTATGGCTGGTTTGGTACCTTCAACCGATGTAGCCATTATTCAGGTGAGTGCGTAAGAATCGAACAGACTCTAGAAGATAGCATAGCCCAAAGGCTGCGGCGGATCGGGTTTTGCGGCGCGGCCGCTTCTGTCGAATGCGGAAAATCGGCGCGGCCAGGCGCTTGGCTCGTGCTTATTTCCGATTGCCAGGAGCGAGGTGGGTGTGAGTGATGCGGTCGTGCCAGCAAAGCGAATCTTGGTCGAGAGAAACCCAGACATAGCCCATGCCCAGAGAGATGGCCGAAAGGAATGAGGCCAGCACGCGCCAACGGCGCAGGCGTCGGCTGGTGGAACTTCCGTCGAAGCGGGAAATCCGGAGACGGGCGAGGCGAAGCCCGGGGGTCGAACCGGAGTAGACGATGAGCAAGTATTGATAAGCTGCCCAGAAAACAGAGAGCGAGCCGGCGGCAATTTCGCCGATTTGCAGTGGCGGAGGCCGGAGCGAGGTCATCTTGCAGAAAATGAAACCGAACAGAGCGCCGGCGGCGGCGATAATCAAGTCATCGAGAACTGCTGCCAGAACGCGGCGCGATAACGACGCGCCGTGCAGCGGAAAGTCGATGCCCGGCCGCCGCTCGATCTCGGGCGGCTGGGGCGTTTCGATGGTGATGCCACCGAGCGCGGGCGGAGGAGGAACGACTTCAGGAACCTCGAGGATGCGTGGACCGGAGATGACGGGCTCGGCTAATTCGTCGAGCGGCGGCGCCGGAGACGTCCAGGAGCGGGGAAACTCGATGATTTTCGCGGTTGGGCCGGCCGACGATGAAGCGGCGCCCGCCGAGTCAGAGCCCTGGGATGGGAGGGCGGCTGAGAATGCGCGGTCGTGCGGGGGGTGCGAGTGAACTTGGACTGGCGCTTGTGCCTGCGGATCCGATTTAGCGGCGAATCCGTTCAAGGCCAGAGCGTGGTGCGACGCCGCCAGAAACACGGCGCCCTCCGAGGCGGCGCGGTCGCCAACGCCGGCCGCATCTTCGAATCGAAGGCGCAGGGAAGGATAACGCGGCGGACGCGGCTTTCGGCGGGATTGATAGCGGTTCAGCCGGGCGGCCAGTTCAGCGCGCCAAGTTGGGGAATCTGGAGCTGCGGGCGGTTCGCTGCCGTCATTTTCGAATCCTTCAACCAGCCGGGATTGCGCGCGATCTCGATTCGGCTCCAAAGAACAACGGCAGGCGTCACCACAAAGCGGGCAAGACATGAATCAACAATCTTAAACAGAATGGCCAAGATGCGGGCTTAATGAACCACATCGGATAACCATCAGAAGGCCGGCAGAATCCAAAATGGTTAGCGGCTTTGCCTCTTGAGCCGCCGCCGTGCTAAGTTCACCACAACCACGGCCGCAGCTGAATCCGGGCAAATGTCCCACGCGCGAAACGATCTGGCTCCGATGATCCTGTTCCGATGATGGTGCGCAAAAGATTCCTTATCACGGCGTGGGCGCTTTGTCATCTGCTTCTCGTGCCTCCCTTAGTTACCAGCCAGTTGCCACCGACAAATGGTGAGGCAAAATCTTCAGCAGCGCAGGATTCGGCAAAGAAGCCGGCGATGGAGGATACGCCGTGCGCCAGGGCGGCGGCCGCCCAGCAAGAGGAAGGAAGGGTGGAGACGATCTGTGCGATTCAACAGGAAGAGCAGGGAGCGGTCTACAAATTGCACGGGGCGGTTGAAATCTATTACGGAAGTTATATTTTGCGCGCGGATGAAGCGACTTATAACTCGGACAGCAAAGAGGCGACCGCGGAGGGACACTTCGCTCTTGATGGAGGTCCAAATGACGACCATATTCGCGCTTCGCACGGGACCTACAATTTTGATCTGGAGACGGGAAAATTCTACGACGTGAGGGGAACAACCGGCCTGCGCTTTCGGCAAAACCGCGTGATTCTCACCTCAACCTCTCCTTTTGCTTTTACCGGGAAGCGGGTGGAGAAAACGAGCGAAGATCACTATTTGGTTTACGACGGCACCATCACGACCTGCGAAGTTCCGCATCCCAAGTGGCAATTTGAAGCGCGCGAAGTCAGTGTGGAAGTCGGCGGCAACGCAAAGATTTACCGCAGCACATTTCTGTTGCACGGGCTGCCCATGCTTTGGTTTCCCTATGCCACGCATCCGGTGGAAAAGGAACTGCGGCAATCGGGATTTCTCATGCCCTCGGTGGGGCATTCCTCGACTTACGGGTACACCGTCGGCGAAGCCTATTACTGGGCGATCAATCGCACCATGGACGCGACCATCGGGGGCGAGTACATGTCATTGCGCGGAGGGTCTCAGCGGGGGGAGTTTCGCATGCGTCCCAGCGAAACGTCGTACGTCGATCTTAATTATTTCGGCGTGATTGACCGGGGCATCGGCACACCTCCTCTGAAAGAAGGGGGAGAAAATGCGAGGTTGAATGCGGCGGGGCACATCGACGGCTTTCGGGCGGTCACGAATGTCGACTACCTGACCTCTTTCCTGTTTCGTCTGGCATTCAACGAAGTTTTCAGCCAGGCGGTGTACTCGGAAGTGGAGTCGAATGGGTTTCTGTCGAAATCCACGAACGGGTACAACCTCAACGGCTTTGCCGAACGCTACCAGAATTTCCTGAGCACAACTCCCGGGCAGGTGATTACCATTCTGCATACCCCGAGCATCGACACGTCCAGCGTGGAGCAGCCCCTGGGACATTCTCCCTTTTATTGGTCGTTCGACGAATCGGCCACCGGGCTATCGCGCAGCGAACCGTCGCAGTGCTCCGTCTTTGCGGCGCACGTGACAATCGGAACCGAGCAATCCTGCACGCAGCCGTTTCGCACGGCCAACCTCCTGGGCCGGTTCGATTTGAATCCCGAGATTTCATTGCCTTTGCTCTTTGGCGGATGGTCGCTGCGGCCCGAACTGACGCTGCATGAGACCTATTACACGCAGAGGCTGATCGGGGAAAGCGGGAGCGATCCGGGAATGGCGGTGAGCGATGCGATTAACCGGCGCGCTCTGGAAACCGCGATTGAGCTGCGGCCGCCGCCGCTCGAGAAGGTTTTCGATAAACAGTTCATGGGCAGGAAATGGAAGCACGTGATCGAACCGAAGGTTACCTACCGGTATGTGACCGGGGTCAACAATTACCAGAACATTCTGAAGTTCGACGAGCGTGACATTCTCTCGGATACAAGCGAAGTCGAGTACGGCTTCGTCACGCGGCTCTACGCCAAGCCTACGTCGGACAAGCCCGAAAACTGCGAGCCGGTGATGAAAGCGCTGATTGTGGGGGGGGCGGTGCCGGAGACGAGCATTCCCTGGCAGCATATCAATCCCCTGGCCAACGGGCCTTGCGAGCCGGGGCCATCGACTCGTGAGGTGCTGACGTGGGAGGTCGGGCAAAAATATTTTCTCGATGCAGATTTCGGAGGAGCGATCATTCCGGGCCAGCGAAACGTGTTTACCACCACCATCGACTTGACCGGGATTGCGTTTGTCACCGAGCCGCGGCATCTTTCGCCGCTGGTTTCCCGGCTGCGGGTGGAAACCAGCGCGCACACTGACGCGGAGTGGGATCTCGATTACGACTTTCAGACCAATACCACCAACGCCAGCACGCTGCTCGGAAATTATCACATCGGACAGGTCACGATTGGAGGCGGCGACGCGTTTTTACAAATCCCGGTGCAGACCGTCACTTCCTCGACCTCCTCGACTTCCGCGACCACGGCCCAGCCGGAGATCTTCAATCAGTTTCGTTTTGCGCTGGGGTATGGCAGCCTCTCCAAGCGCGGCTTCAGCGCCGCCAGCAGCTTTGGCTTTGACGCCGAGGCCAAGCAATTACAATTCGTCAGCGCGCAGGCCACTTATAATTGGGACTGTTGCGGCATGACCATTGGCTATCGCACCTACACCGTGGCCAATGTGCGCAATGAGAACCTGTTGGTCTTCACGTTCACGTTGTCGAACATTGGATCGTTTGGCAGCTTGCGCCAACAAGACCGATTGTATTGATCATCGCGGCTGGGAACCGGGGAGGGGCCGGGGTTCGCCCTACTCGGATGCCGGTGGGAACCATGGATATCCAGGAAAAATCGGCGGCGCTCGCATCGGGTTTGCGCCGGCTGGGGCGGCTTCTGGTCGCGTATTCGGGAGGCGTGGATTCGGCATATCTCGCCTGGGCCGCGCGCCAGGTCCTCGGCCAAAATCTGCTGGCGGTGATTGCCGACTCCCCTAGTCTGGCGCGCACGCAGCTTTCCGATGCGATCGCGTTCGCCAAGGAGCAGTCCATCGCCTTCGAGGTCATCGCCACCCGGGAGCTGGAGCGGCCCGAATACGTGCGCAACCATGGGCAACGCTGCTACTTCTGCAAGGATGAACTGTTCAGGTTGATGGACGAATTGCGTGCTGCGCGCGGGTTTCAGGCCATTGCCTACGGAGTCAATCTGGATGATCAAGGCGACTGGCGGCCGGGACAAAGGGCTGCGGGGGCGCACTCGGTCGTGGCCCCGCTGCTGGACGCAGGACTGAGAAAAGAAGAGATTCGCGCGCTGGCGCGCAGCGCCGGGTTGCGCATCTGGGACAAACCGGCGTCGGCCTGTTTGTCTTCGCGCATCGAGTACGGGCGTCCGGTCACGCGGGAAGCGCTCTTTGCAGTGGAGCAAGGTGAAGATGCTTTGCGCAAGCTGGGCTTTCGGCAAATCCGCGTTCGCCACCACGGAGAGATGGTGCGAATTGAAATCGCGCGCGAGGAATTGGCGAGTGCGCTCGACGCAAACATGGCGCTCGAGTTCACGAAAATCTTCAAGGCATTGGGCTTCAAATTCGTCACGCTCGACCTCGAAGGCTTTCGTTCCGGATCGATGAATTCTCTATTGCCGGCCGACGAATTGGCCCGCCGGGCGGGATGAGGGGAAGCCCCGCGATGGATTTCCCGCCGGTTTTGCGGGCTTTCCCCTGCCGCCCGGCGGTCGCTGTGAGATAATCGACATTCATTCTCTGATTCTCAGGTGGGTTTTGGCTCCTCTATTTCGACGATCTTTTCTATTGCTTCTCGCGATTGGCCTAGGATGCAGCGCACAAACCGCCCCCCCCGACGCCCGGAAACCCGATGTGGTCGAATCTGCTCTAAACAAGAAAATTGAGCGGCAGGTCCGGTCCT
>JASHRB010000424.1 GCA_030037575.1 Candidatus Sulfotelmatobacter sp.
GCCTTCTTCAATCGCCGCGTCCGGCGCCAACCGAGCCGAAGCGTGCACGATGGCGCTGGTATGCACTCCGACGCGTCCGCCGAGGCTTCCCCCGAGCAAGAAATTAGCGGCGCGCGTAAAAGCCTGTTTGGGATGTTTGCAGACCAGCAGCGGTTTTGCCGCAGATTCCCCGGCGAACTCGCCCGCGATCACCGCGCCGGCGGGCGACTGCAAAGCGGCAGCAAGATATTTGTCGTCTTCTACGAAGACGAGATCTTTCGCCGAAGCTGACGAGATGCTGGCCACACCGGAGATTTGAACACTACCATCTCCCTGCAAACGCGCTTGGACCGCCTGGGCGATCTGCTCGAGCGACCAGCTCATGGCTCTCACTCTATAGCAGACCTGGAGATGACGAAAGTGCTGGCACAACAGCATGGCTGCCCGGCGGGCGCTGGTTGGCCTAAAATCAACCTAATGGAGCGGAAAATCTTCTGGATGGTTTTCACCGTGCTCGGCCTGACCGCCGATTTTCTCCTGCCCATGTGGTGGGGCGTGGCCGCGACCTTTCCCATTCTGCTTGTTTCCTGGTGGGTCGCCTACCGCAGCGATTGGTTCTGCTAAGTACCGCTCGAACCCGTAGTGGTGGTGGTGGTGGACTCTTGCGACATGGTAAAGGTGCCGTTGCCGGTGCAGACCGAGCTACCGCTCAGCGTCCACGTTCCCGTAATCGAAGAGGTTGAGGTCAGCGCATTCTCGCTGGAATTCACGAATCCATTCACCGTCCCGCTCAGGGTCAGGGTGTCGCCAGCCGTGTTGGTGGCGCTGGTGCCTTTCACGGTGAAGGTGAACGGGCCGGTCTCCTCGCCCGTGGATGTGTTGGTGTTCAGCGTCATCCGTCCGGTGGGAGTCTCCCCGGTGAGCGGGAGGTCGCAGCCGCTACTGGGATGCTGGGTCAGAAACTCAAAGTATTGAACATCCAGGCTGCCGTTGCCGCTGACACTCAGCGTGAACTCGGTGATAAAGCTGAAGCCCGAGGCCTCGCCGACCCCACCCAGCAGTTCCGCGTTCCACACGCCCCCCGCAGCCGTCTGGGCTTGTTGGGTTAAGGTCTCGCTGCTGCAGCCGCCGAGCGACAAGGCCACCAGCAGGGCCAGCACAAATTGCTTCACGACTTTTCCTGTGAGCCCGGGAGTAATCTTCCAGCCTTTCACGCTGGGCTTCTCCGTGTAAGAGTACAGAGATGCACCCAGCGGCGTCAATGGATGCGCCGATGAAGTTGCGTCCTCGAGCCAACTCGTAATCGCCCGGCCGGTTCACGCTCGAAGGTCGTGCCGGGGCACGGCCTCCACGGTTGCGATTTTTGGTCCGAGGAAATGGCAAAACCCTTGCCGAGGCGGACGCAAGGGTTTTCACAGTCGCCAGCCACAACCGCAAAGCGGAATGCGAGAGTTCCAAAGAACCCCTTTGCTTTCTCGCGATTACATCGAAAGCACTCCGCCGCGAAGGCCCCTCAATTGCTGCTGTCGAATGTTATTTGTGTGAATCACACCGCTTTCTTAATCGCTGCCGGAAATGCTACTCTGTCAAGTAACAGTTTGGGGTTCTTTTCCTCTCCCTGAAAATTCCGCAGACGGTTTGTTTGCCGATCGCTATAGCTGCGAACAAATCCTTGGAAAGTAAATAGACCTAGTAGATATTAAACGTTATAATTTCGGGAGGTTTAAGCACTTGACCGCTTCGACCAGCCACCTCATCTCGCCGCACGGCGGGGAGCTTGTTCAACTCATTGCGCAACCCGAACGGGTTTCCGAACTCAAGGGCCATTCGAAGGATTGGCCGTCGTGGGACCTGGGCGCGCGCCAGCTCTGTGATCTCGAGCTGTTGCTTAGCGGAGGGTTCTCTCCGCTGCGCGGATTCCTCACGCGCCCCGACTATGAAGGCGTCTGCCACAACATGCGGTTGGCCAATGGAACGCTGTGGCCCATGCCGATCACGCTGGACGTGACCGAAGAATTGGCAAAAAAACTCACCCCGGGCTCCTCCAAAGTTGCGTTGCGCGATCCGGAAGGCGTGATGCTGGCGGTGCTGCACGTGGAGGAAGTTTGGCAGCCCGACCGCAAGGCCGAAGCCCAAGCCGTCTTCAAGAGCACGAGTCCGGCCCACCCCGGGGCGGATTATGCCATCAACCGAGCCCATCCCTGGTACGTGGGCGGAAAGCTCGAAGGCTGCCAGATTCCCTCCCATTATGACTTTCGCAATCTGCGCCTGACTCCCGCCGAATTGCGCGCCGAGTTTGCCCGCGTGGGATGGCGCCGCGTGGTCGCGTTCCAGACGCGCAACCCCATGCACCGCGCCCACGTCGAACTCACTTTCCGGGCGGCCAAGCAGGTCGAAGCCAATCTGCTGATCAACCCCAGCGTGGGCATGACCAAGCCCGGCGACGTGGATTACTATACGCGTGTCCGCTGCTACCAGTTGCTGCTGCCCAAATTCCCCCAAGGGACGGCGAAGCTTTCGCTGTTGCCCCTGGCCATGCGCATGGGTGGACCGCGGGAGGCCATTTGGCACGCGCTCATCCGCAAGAACCACGGATGCACGCACTTCATCGTGGGCCGCGACCATGCGGGGCCGGGCAAAGATACCGACGGC
>JASHRB010000425.1 GCA_030037575.1 Candidatus Sulfotelmatobacter sp.
CATGCGATGCCAGAAGTTTTCTCTTGCATCAACTCCGCTGGGCGCGAGGAGTGCGGGACGCACGCTCTGGCGGATACCTTGGGCTGGTCTTCACCTTTGCCATTCTTTGGGGATTGATCACGCTCGTCGCGACGGCGAGTGCGCCCTGGGCTTGGGCCGCATTTGCCCTCGTGCTTCTGCTGCGGCTGGCGATAGCATGGATGGTCGGATTACGGATTCTGCGTGATCCCCAGGCGGCCAAATCTGCTTGGCTCATTCCGCTTCGCGATCTGATCGCGGCTGGAGTCTGGATAGCAAGTTTTGCCGGCCACACGGTGAGCTGGCGAGGCGAGAAGTTTCGGTTGGACAAAGGCAAACTCACTCGGATACTGCCTTAGCATTTCGCTACTTGCGGACCCAGCGGAAGGTTTTCATTGCAGAGTCGTTTGATTGGTGTGAGACAACCAATGATGAACCGGACGAATCCCAATTGCATGGCAGTTTCGTTTGGCGAGCAAGGCCACTGGTTTGTTCTCCTGCAGGCGAAACGCATTCCCCTTAAGGCAGTTCTCGACCGCTAACAAACCGCAGCCGGAAACGTCTAAGCATTGACTACCAGGCCGGCTGGATACGCCGATTTTGCCGCAGGGCGAGGGAACGTCTGTCCAGGTTCCTGCGTATAAAAATGAGAGTGGCGGCTGAAACTCATCCGGCGCGAGTGGAGGGAAGCTAATGCAGTGTGAGCAGAGTGCTACGGCTATGAAAACGGTTGCCAGTGGCGGCAACGGTCATGTGGAGCAAGTCATGAGGCAGGCCCACGAGGAGTTGCGCCAGCTTTTGCAGCAGCGTGCCGACGTCATGCGGCGCATTGGAACGATTAAGCAGACCATTGCCGGCCTGGCTAACCTTTTTGGCGATGAAGTCCTGAGCGACGATTTGCTGGAGCTGGTGGATCGTAAGAGTTGCGGACGGCAGCCCGGTTTCACAAAAGCCTGCCGCATGGTTTTGATGGATGCCAAACGCGCTCTTACCGCGCGTGAGGTGTGTGATTGCATCCGCCAAAAGGCCGCCTCAATGCTTGCCCGGCACAAAGACCCCATGGCGTCCGTCACCACCGTGCTCAATCGTCTGGTGGCCTATGGAGAGGCCACTCCGGTGCTTCTCGATAACGGCCGCCGCGCCTGGAAGTGGGTTGCCGATTGCGAGGCCGGAGTACAGGCGGAGTTGATGGCATCCGCTCCCCAGTAAGAAATGCGGCCATAGAAGCTGCTATTCGCAACCCTGCTCGTTCTAACCCGTCCGACGTTCGGTTGAGACGCCTTCGCCGGCGAAACTCTCAAAAAACCGTTCTCTTCCTCACTCCTGCACAATCGCCGAACCCTCGCAGTTTCAGTACTTTGGTAACTCGATCCTGCACCTCGGGAGAGATATGCTAACCGTGTCTGCACTCTACTTTTAACCCACGCAACGCTCATTCGTAAGCTGCGTGGTTCTTCGGTTGGGATGAGGCACTGGGATCATGTCTACGAAAATCGGTCACTTCGAAATACAGAGTGAACTGGGAAAATCGGCGACGGGAGCGGTATATAAGGCGAACGATTCGCAATCGAACCAGACGGTCGCTCTGAAGGCAATTCGACTTTCCGCTTTCGGCGCTCGCGCCGACGAATTAGAGAAGTGCCTTGTCGCAGAAGCAGAAGCCACGAAGGTTCTCAGCCACTCGAACCTCGCTCCGGTTTTTGGCGCGGGAAAATTCGACGGCCAGTTTTGCGCCGCGATGGAGTATATCCAAGGCAACAGCATTGCCACCATGCTCTCACACAAGGAGGGGTTTTCGATCTGGGACCTTCTCGATATTGGCCGGCAAGTCTGCAGTGGGCTCGATCATGCGCAATCCCACGATGTTGTTCACTACAGCCTGGAGCCGGCCAAAATCATGTGCGGCTGGGACGGAACGGTCCGCGTTCTGGGATACGGGGTTTCGAGCGTGGGCAAATTTACCGAACAAATGCCCGATGTCCCGCTGATTCTGCACTACATGTCGCCCGAGCAGATTCGCGGCGAGAATGTCGATGCGCGCTCGAATCTTTTTAGCCTGGGCGCGATTTTTTATGAAATGGTTACCGACAGCAAAGCCTTCAATGGCTCGGACGCCGGAGCATTGCGCCAGGCCATTCTCGAAGGGGCCCTGCCCCCTCCGTCGCTCGTGAATCAGAAGGTTCATCCCGGCCTGAGCGCCCTGATTATGAAGGCGCTCTCGAAAGATCCGGCCGACCGCTACCAAAACGGAAGGCAACTGCTCGACGATCTCGAGAAATGCAAAGAGTCCAAGCCACAGGTGAAGGCAGCCGCCAAAGGCACTGTCGTGTCCGATGCCGTGAAGGCTGCGAACCAGGCGAAATTTGTCGGAGCTGGCTCTCGCCAGCCTGCGCCAGCGGCGGCGCCCGCTCCGGCTCAACCGAAACCAGCCGCAAAACCGGCGACAGCAGGAATTCCGGGCAAGGCGGCCGCGGCAGCGGCCGGCGCGCAGGCTCCGTCTTCAATTCCGGCTCCGAGGCCGTCGGCTTCCAATCCATTTGCCGGCGGTCCGGCAACGCCTAACCGTCCAGCCCCGCCGGCGGCTTCGATGTCCTCCGCGGTCGAGGAAGCTGCGGAGGTCGAAGCGCCAAAGATTGCCGTCGATCCCATGATGGCCGAAGGCGCGCCCGCGCGCAGCGGGACGAGTTTCTCGGACATGACAGAATTGCCTCCGTTGAAGGAGGTCACCGTGGCTCCGCCGCTGGCTCACCCGGCAGCGCAACAACCCGCTCCGCAAGCGCCTGGATTCACCAAGTTCGAACCGGAGACCGAAAGAGCAAACGTTCAGGCGAGCGAAGTTGCCCAGAAGGCGATCAAGGAGATCAAGAACGTCCCGCCGCAGTTGATGATTTATTCGATCGCAGCCGCGGCCGTCGTGATTCTGATCATTGCCGTCGCCCTGATGTGGCACATCAACAGTTTGAATACCGATAGCGATACTTCGCAGCCGACGACTGCGCAACTAGCGCAACCCGCCCCGGCCCAACCCGCGCCTGCCCCAGTGCAAGCTCCGGCTCAGAGCCAGCCCGTTGAAGCACAGCCGGTCCAGCAGCAACCAGCTCAGGCGCAGCCTGAACAGCCTGAGGCGGGTCCGGCACAACCGGAACCAGAACCCGTCGAACCGGCGGAGCCTGTCCGTTCGCGAGGCCACAAGAATGCCGCCCTTGCAAAAGGCAAGAACTCCAAGAAAAAAGGATTTGGAGCGACTGCGGTGGTTCCTCCAGGGCAGATGGCGCTGGACTCAACTCCGCAAGGAGCGCAAGTGCAGGTGGATGGAAAAACGGATCCATCTTGGGTGACTCCATTTGCTTTGTCGGGACTCACTCCCGGGCAGCATTCGATCACCATAAGCAAACCTGGTTTTTCGTCGGAAACGCGTACGGTTGATATCACTTCCGGTGGAAGGTCCTTCGTGCAGAGTCGTCTCGCGCAGTTGATGGCCACGCTGGCGGTGACGAGCACTCCTTCGGGAGCCAGCGTCTACGTTGACGGCAAGAACACAAGCCGCGTGACTCCGGCGCAGATCCCGGTGAATAAGGGCCAGCATGTTGTTCTGGTGCGCAAAAGCGGCTATATCGACGAAACGACCGCGGCCCAGTTTACCCTGGGGCAAACAGTCAGCTTCTCGCCAACGCTGCGCGAACTGGGCAATGTGGACGATATTCGAACCGTCGGCAAAATGCACAAGTTGTTCGGCAATAAAGAAGTGTCCGGCATGGGCATCGTGAGCGTCAAGACCCAGCCCAAGGGTGCGCAAGTTGCGGTTAATCAGCACATGCTTGACAAGGATTCTCCCGTGGAATTCGCTCTCGATCCCGGCAACTACGAGGTCGATATCACGCTTAGCGGTTATGCTCCCATTCACAAGATCATCACTGTGGACAAAGGCGGCAAAGCGGTGATCGACGAAGTTATGCAGCGCGAGTGATGGGGCTGCCTTGGTTGGCCGGAAAAAAGATTTCGCGGATCTCTTCCGTGAGCTCAGGGAGTATACCTCTGGAGATTTCTTCCGCCTGTCTCGGCGCTCTTCCCGAGTACTCTTGCCACCATTTTCTCCCCGCCCGCAGAAGCCCGCCTGGAAGACGAAAGCCGCGCCGGCAAGGTAAGACGCAGCATCGTTCGATTGTTCGACTCGAGGGATAAACCGAGGCGGACATGTCGGGCGCGGTTGCATTCTCGAAGGCGAAAACAGCGAAAATGATGTGGCCGCATGGGCAGGTCCCTGACCAGCCATAAAGACGAGTGCGCGGGATGAGCGGGCTCCACTTCTGCCCGTGCGCTTGGCGCTATTGCTGCGGCAGCTTGAAGTTGACTGTGATTTGCGTCTGGATATCGACAGGCTCACCGTTGAGCAGATACGGTTTGTACTTCCACTGCTTCACCGCTTCGATGGCTGCCCGTGCCAGTTGCTTGTCTCCGCTGAGAACTTTGGCTTCGGAAATGTCCCCGTTCTTTGAGACGGTCGCCATGATCTCAACCGCGCCCTCAGTGTGCATGTCGATTGCCGCTCGCGGATAGACGGGCTGCACTTGCTTGATCAGAAGCCCTCGAGACAATCCCTGAGAAACGACGAGTTTCTCCAAGACCGGAGTCGGCGTGTTGCCCGGACCGATTAAATTGGGAAGGGTTCCGCCCGAGCCAGCGGTTGCCGTGATGCTCAAAGCCGGGGCATCGGCGCCCTCCACCGTTTTTGCCGCTGGTTTGGCATGGTCGTTGTTGATCTTCATGGCATCCGGCGCATCGCTGCTGGCGACCAGCGTGCTTTCTTGTTCAGGAGCAGCCGATGGTTTTTCCCCGGCTCCAGTGTCGGCCGCGAGCTTACGCGCAGCCGGCTTCGCAGCTTTCGTCGGCGCTGGAGTTTCTGCCGTTACCGCCTGTGGCTTTTGCGCTTCGGGAATTGCCGTTTCAGACGGCTGATTCTCCGACGAGGGTGAAGCGGTGATGGGATTGGGCGTGGACGCGTCCGCCTGAATTCCAGCCGGAATCGTCGCAGGCGGCCTCCGGGTTTGCGCAGGAGCAGGTGCCGGGAACAATGATTTCAACGGATTCCATTTCATCGTCCATGCCGCGTAGCCGCCGGCGGCCGCAATCAGCCCCAGGGCCACCGCTACGAGCAGCCCGTTCTTACTTCCCCTCTGGTTGCTGGCCGGCTTTGCGGCCCCGACCATGCCCCCGAAAGTCAGTGTAGGAGCCGAAGCCGACGATGAGCCGAGAGCCTTAGTCAGCTCCGGCTTAAACCGGTGAGCGGCGCCATCGGAAGATTTGCCGTCGACGGACGTCCCGGGTTTCGCTTCCCGTGCCGGCGCGGGAGCGGACGCGGCAAAACCAGAAGAAGCAGAGCGCTCAGAAGCCGCAGAAAGCGCAGAAGCCGCCGACGCTACAGGCACAGAAGAGCGGCTTGGAACTGCTGCGCTCCGCCGCTCGGTGGGGACCGCAGTCCCGGCTGCCGCTTGTTCGATCGAAATGGCTTCCGCCTCAGACTCCGCCGCGATTTGGACGGGTGCCGATGCCGTGATTGCCGGCTGTGCCGCCGGATTTTCTACGGCAATCACGCGTGCCGCCACCCTTGGCGGGACAGCCGCAGACGCCGGCACTTTGGCGTCGCTTGGGCTTGCGGCCCGGGCAACCGGGTTCGTCCCTGTCGGTGCCGGCACTTTCGCAGGCGAAATCGGAGCAGCCATGCCTGCGGCTTTCGCTCCTTCGTTCTTGCGTAACAATCCGCGGGCCACGCGCAACGTGCCCTTCGCCTGTTCCACGTTGATCGGCTTGGTCAGAACCAGATTGGCGCCGATGCGGAATGCTTTGGCCACTCCAGCCTGTCCTTCGACCACGGCGACGGCCAGAGCCCCCTGGTTGTTCGGTGCACTCCGCGCGCTCTTGAACAGCAACGTGGCATTCTGCTCGTTATCGCAGTCAACCACAACCGCATCAAAACGCTCGCCCATCAGCTTTTTCACGGCGCCGAACGGTTCGCTGCAGGGGACGACGCTAAAATCCAGTTCGCCGAGAACCTGCATGACCGTACGAGCTGTTTTTTCCTCAGGGCAGAATAGGAGAGCTTGGTAACTCATAGTTAAGGCCATCCTAGGTACAGCCGTAAGGTGCATCAAGTTACGCTGGTAATTCGCCTGGGGCCGGAATGGCGTTGCTGGAACTGGTTTCGGGAGGATCGCCCATGCAGCCGGCGAATAGAATGCGATCATGCGTATTCCGCTCTGGCTCAAAGTGTTCTGGACAATTTGGGTGATGGTGTGGGCCCCGATTTATTGGCGGCAATACGGCGCGCAGAATTTTCTCTTTTTTTGCGACATGGGCAATGTGTTCATCGCTGTGGGACTGTGGACGGAAAGTGCTCTCATCTTTTCCTGGCAGGCTTGCGGGTTGCTGCTGTTTCAAACTCTGTTCACCCTGGACTTGGCCGGTGCCCTTGCGAGCGGTCGGCATCCCATCGGCGGAACGCAATACATGTTCGATCCGCATATTCCGCTGACGATTCGATTGCTGAGTTTGTTTCATGTGCTGACCCCGCCGCTTTTGTTGTGGGCCGTTTGGCGATTGGGCTATGATGCGCGCGGGTGGAAGCTGCAAACTCTGATCACGTGGATGGTGATTCCGATAAATTATTTCTGGCGTCCACAGTTCGATGTGAATTGGGCGCGAGGTCTGTTCTTTCGTGAGCAGCGCCTCATGCCGGGAATTGTTTATGTGTTGATTTATCTAATTGCGGTTCCGGCCGGGATTTATTTTCCCACGCATTTGCTTCTTGCCCGGCTCGCTCGCCGATCGCCGTCAGGCTAAGTCTGTTGACCGGAAATTTTGCAAGAAACGTCATGCGCTGGATTCGCTTGGCCCGCTGCGCTCTCGGTCTCATCTTTCGCCGTCCGCTCGTCCCGGCTCAGATACAGGGTTTGCGATGGCTTGGCCAGGCTGGCTCCGGAATCTTCCACCAATCGCATGATCTTCAGCAGCAGCTCTTCGCGGACTTCGGCGAATTTGTTGAAATCGCGCGTCAGAACGTAGCACACGAGTTCAACATTCATTGCGGACGATCCCAATTCGATCAACGACACGCGAACCGTCGACGCTTCAACCTGCGGATTGCTGGTTAAAAGGCGACGGATTTCCGAGAGCGCCGCCCGGAGATCGGCGGACGAGGTGTCGAGGTGAAATCCGAAAGCGGTTTTGAAGAGAAGTTTGTCGCGACGGCTGAGGTTCTCAACATTAATGGTCGCGACCGTGCCGTTGGGAATCGCCAGCAGCGTGCGTTCTTCCGTGCGCACGCGGGTCGAGCGCAGGCCGATATCTTCCACGGTTCCGGTGCGATCTCCGAATTTGCAGACATCGCCGACGCGAATCACCTCGTCGCCCAAAACCGAAACTCCGCCGAACAAATTTGCGATGGTTTGCTGCGCCCCGAAGCCGATGGCGATGCCGCCAATCCCCAGGCCGGCCAGCGCGGTGCTCATGTTGAAACCCAGAATGCCGAGGATGGAAAACACGGCCATTACGAAAACGACTGCCTTGATGATGCGTTCGCCCAGCAAAATGAGCGAACCGGTACCGCTGTGGCCGTGGGCGAGAGCGCGATTGCGCACTCGGCGCAGGAACCAGCGGATCACCCGCCACAGAATCCAGTTCGCCCCGATGATGACTGCGACTTCAGTCACCTGAATGTAGTAGTGGCGCTGCAGCAGCGGCATGCCCACATAGCCGGCGAGAACGCGATGAATCAGCGTGGCCGCCAGCAGCCAGGCAGGCCCGGAGACCGACCTCCAATTCCCGGGCGGCTGCGCGTGACGGGCCGACCACCACCAGCGCAGCGGAAGTTGCAGGATCAACAGCAATATCCAGCCCGCCGCGGTGGCCATCGGAATCAGCAGCGCCAGCGCCAACCACTGCCAGAGCGGCATTCCGGCAATCTGGTGCTTTACGATCCACGCCGGCAGTTTCGTTTCCACCTGGCGCGCTTCGACCTGATCGTAAAGCTCGGGAATCTTGGCCAGAGTGTCGGAGGAAACCAGCCAGATCTTTCCGGCGCCGGGATCGGACACGCGAACCAGTGCGAACTCGACCTCCACGTCGCCGGCGGACATCATGCCCAACTTCTGCCGGTCGAGCGAAACATCTTCCTGCGGTGTGCCTTCCGGCTGCGCGCTCGGCTGGGGAGGGCTGGTGAAAGCGCGGTTCATCACGGAGTTCAACTTCATGGCCAGGTCGTCGCCTTCGGTTTGGCGGCGCGAAGCGCTCAACTGCAAGTATTGCGCGGCCAGGCTATAGTCGCCGGATTGCGCAGCTTGTAGAAAGCCGTAAAAAGTGCCCTTGGGCGTGGCGCGGCCAAGACGGTCGGTTGCCTTGGTGGAGCTGGCCGGAGCGGAGGGCGAGAGAATCTGGCTTAGTGCGCTCTGCGCTTGAGCGGCAGCGCAAAACGCGAGTAACGTGAGCAACGGGAGACGGGCAATTTGGCGAAGCAGCCAGGCTTTGAGTCGAACGCGGTCGTCCAGGAGGTTCTTCGCTGCGCCCGAAAAAGGGCTGCGCTCGGAATGATGCTTGTCAGCATTTTTGAAGAGGAAATTGAGCATGAAGTTCTGCGCGTTTTCGGCGGGTGGCCGAGCACGAGTATCTCCGACGAAAATTCATTGTACCCAAAGCGGCAGAGGGCGGGATGAGATTAGCCGCGCTTGGGACGGTAAATGTCTGTGCTGGTGCCGAAGAAAACTTCGGCGGCGTTCATCACCGTTTCCGACAGCGTGGGATGCGGATGAATGGTGAGCGCGACATCTTTTGCGAGCGCACCCATTTCAATCGCGAGAACCCCCTCGGCGATCAGCTCTCCCGCGCCGCTGCCGACGATGCCGACGCCCAGAACGCGTTGGCTGTGCGGATCAAGGAGAAGCTTGGTCATGCCTTCGGGACGGTCGAGGGTGACGGCGCGGCCGGATGCAGCCCAGGGAAATTTAGCGACTTTGATTTCGCGATTTTCTTTTTCCGCTTGGGTTTCCGTCAGGCCGGCCCATGCCACCTCGGGATCGGTAAAGACAACGGCGGGAATGGCGTTGGGCTCGAAGGCCACTTTGCGCCCGGCGATCGCCTCGACGGCGGTGCGACCCTCATGCATGGCTTTGTGCGCGAGCATTGGCTCGCCGACAACATCGCCGATGGCGTAGAGGCAAGGGTCGCCGGTTCGCAGTTGCTGGCTGACTTCGATGAATCCGCGCGGGGTCACCTTCACTTGGGTCACGCCGAGCCCGGCGATTTCGGAGTTGGGTTTGCGGCCGACGGAAACCAGGACGCGGTCGAACACCTTTTCGCGCCCCTCGTCCTGGATGGATGCGCCTGCGAAGGTGGCGCGAATCCCCGTCTTCTCTTCTTTCAGAGACGCGACGGTCGTGTTCAGAAGAATTGCTTCGAACATTTTTTCCAGGCGCTTGTGAAGAGGAAGAACAAGATCTCGGTCGGCGCCAGGAAGCAGGCCGGAGAGCATTTCCACGACGGTGACTCGGGTGCCGAGCGCGGCGTAGACGGAGCCGAGTTCAAGGCCGATATATCCGCCGCCCACAACGAGAAGGCTGCCGGGAATGTCTTCGAGGTTGAGAGCGCCGGTGGAATCCATGAGGCGCGGCGAATCCAGCTTGAGCGCCGGAGCGATTGCGGGGCGCGAGCCGGTCGCGATGATGATGCGGTCGAAGGTGAGAGTCGTTTGTGTGTTGTCAACTTTGATGACGCCCAGAGTGCCGGAGTTTTCAAAGGCGGCGCGTCCCTGAATGTAGGTGACGTGCCGCTGCTTGGAGAGGATGCCGAGGCCTCCGGTGAGCTTTTTGACGACGCCTTCTTTCCAGCTGCGGAGGCGGGCGAGGTCGACGTGCGGGCGGGCGAAATCGATGCCCCAGTTTTTCGCCTGTTCCGATTCTTCGATCAGCTTGGCGACGTGCAGGAGAGCTTTCGACGGAATGCAGCCGCGATAGAGGCAGACGCCGCCCGGGTTGAGTTCGGGATCGATGAGCGTGACGTTCATGCCGAGATCGGCAGCGAGAAACGCGGCGGCGTATCCACCGGGGCCGGCGCCGATGACAGCGATTTTCAGGGATGTTGGATCACACATGGGTTGATGAGGTTTCAAGCGCGAATGTTTTTCAATGCTAGAGACGTCGCAAGCCAGCGCTCACGACGGCTTTAATTTGCTATTCCGAGACCCAACCAGCTGCGTCTCTAGCGGAACGCCCACTCAGCCCTGTACCGAGAGCAGAAACGGTTGCTCGAACGCTTCTGCAACCCAGCGCAGAAAGCGGGCCGCGTCGGCGCCGTCGATCAAACGATGGTCGTAGGAGAGCGAGAGCGGCAGAATTAGGCGCGGCTCGAATTTCCCTCCATCTTTGTCTTTGATCCATTCCGGCTCGATGCGCGAACGGGAAAGTCCAAGAATCGCCACCTCGGGGTGATTCACGATGGGCGTAAATGCGGTGCCACCGATGCCGCCCAGATTCGTGACGGTAAACGTGCCGCCCTCCATATCGGCGAGCGCCAGTTTTTTCGCGCGTGCTTTTTGCGAGAGCTGCGCAAGTTCGACGGCAATCTCGACGATGTTTTTCTTGTCGACGTCACGGATTACCGGAACCAGCAGGCCGCGGTCGGTATCAGCCGCCACCCCGACATGGATGTATTGCTTGTAAATAATTTCTTCCTTCTCCATATCGATGGTGGCATTGAACTGTGGAAACACTTTTAGCGCGGCGGCGCAAACTTTTAGGGCGATGGCGGTGACCGTCATTTTGCCCCCGGCTTCCTCGGCTCTGGGGGCGAAGCGCGCACGCAGATGTTCGAGCTCGGTGATGTCGGCACGGTCATGCTGGGTGACGTGAGGAATTATGTTCCAGGATTCGGCGAGGTGCTCGGCGGTTTTGCGGCGCACGCCCCGGATGGAGACGCGCTCGATCCGGCCCCACTTGGAGAAATCCGGAAGTTTTGGCTCGGCAAAGTGGCCGGCACGGGCAGAAGTGGCAACGGCCGACGCCGCGGCCGCAAGCGCGGCTTTCGCGTGGGCCTTGACATCGTCTTCGCTGATGCGGCCGCCGGGACCGGTGCCTTTGACTTCGTAAATGTCGACTCCAACTTCGCGCGCGAGACGCCGCGTGCTGGGAGCGGCGGGAACCGCCTCGCCATGCTCGGGACCCGCAACTTTGACCAGTTGCGGCGGCATGGAAAACTGCGCCGGACGCTGCCGCGGCGGATCGGGCGGGAGCGCCTGTTCTTCGGTTTTGCCTTCCGCGCGAATTGCAGCCTGGAACGCGAGACGAGCACCGTGCTGCCCGGAGACGTGCTCGACCGGCTGGCTCGGCGGACGAACCGGCTCGAGGGCGGCTCGCGCGGCGCCTTCCAGAGTGAAAATCGTCTGTCCGACCTTGATCTTCTCGCCT
>JASHRB010000426.1 GCA_030037575.1 Candidatus Sulfotelmatobacter sp.
AAGTGAGTCCGAGCATAACCAAGCCAGCTCCGATTCTGGCGGATTCAGCGAGAATTCCATCGACTGGCAGCTCAACCGCGCCACGCCTGCCAAAACCATCAGCCAGACAATCACCAGATTGGCGGCGACGACGGCTGCAAGAACCAGCGCTCCCGCCAGCACACCCAGGACGAGGAGCGCCCGCCCAGCACGTCGAACCGCCCCGGTATAAAGAGCTCCGCAGCCACGCCATCGAAAATTGCAACCGCATCGACTCCAATATGTCTCTCGATCAAAGACGCGATCTCAGATCCAGCGGGGCGTTGCCGATCAAGTACCAGAATGCTGCGACTGAGTTCATACAGTCGCTCGGCATTCCTGCGATGCAGAAGCGATTTCTGGATCTGATTTCGCAGTCGATTGGAAAGGCGACTCACAATCAAGGCGATGATTTCGAACGTGACCAGAGCAACCCAATTTTCAGGATCGTCAACATGGAAGCTGTGAATCGGAGGGGTGAAGAAATAGTCGAGGCAGGCAACGGCAGCGAAGGAACAAGCGGTCGCCTCCCAAAAGCCGAACTTCAGGGCAGTCAAAACCACAATCAGCAGAGCGATAAACCCGGCTGTCGGAAGGTTGAACTGTAAGCGGAACGCGCAGTAGCTGGTAAGCAGCAGAATAACCGATCCTGATGCGGCCCCGACCATCAGCCCAAATGCTCTATTTGTGCGGGTTCTCATGCCGGTGCTGGAAAGGCTGGCATAGTACTTCTGGCGGCCCGACGCATGGGTTATCCAACAGTGGTTGTCCGGAATTGCGTGTTTCGCTGAGTGAATCGTTTGGCCCACAAGATAGCAAATGCGTTCGCGTTTGCATGCCTTGCACAAGGGAATAGGAAACTCGCGTAGAACGCGATGCCTAGTGCGCAAAGTATTGCTATTAGGACGGCTACAAACACGACGAACTCCGTCAACCCTTTACCTTCCTTTACCTTCCTTCAACCCCGAATTGCATTAAAGAGGAGTTGGTGTGAAATTGGCATAAAGGGTTCATAAGAGACTCGTAAACCCGTCGGCTCCTGGGTGCCATCAATTCCTACGGTCATCGAGCTGACGACGACGGAGCAGATCATTCTGCCGGAGCATAATAGCCAGTGTTGGCGTAAACCCGGATTCGAGAACTGTTCTGCGGAATTGTCGCTCGTACCTGAATCCTGTGCCACTTGCCATCGCGAGCCCGGGTCGTTGGGTGATAGGCAATCAAATACCGATTGTGCAGCTCGATGCTGAGTTCGCTAACCGGGTTAGCTTGCGCATGAGCGAAACTAGGCGGTCGTGACAGGCGACAGCAGGTAGGCAAAGCCCACAACCAGCGAAGCCTGCCGCAATGTCAATCCTTCAATTGGGCAGTCCCCATTTCAGCAGAGGGCGAGATTTTCATCGGTCTTCCGTTACGCGGCACGCTCCGGTGGAAACAGTACCGAATGCAGGAGACGTTAGTTTCCAGGGCCAACATTTCAATCACAACGCATTCTAGATCAGTTTGACCGCCGCTTCCGGATCGGCCCACTTCCACCACCAACTGGTTGTATCGCTCCTCATGCAGGTCAATGACGAGTTACGCAAACAGCCGGGCACCAAAAAACGAACTTTCCCCGGGTTCATCAATGTGGTGGCCTCAATTACCCTGTTGCCGAACACCACTCCAAGTATGACTCCCTTGTGCACCTCCACGTCCCCCATGTCCGCCGCCAGCTCCGCCCTGAGGAGAAAAGGTGCCGCTCATCTTGTCGCCATCGATGGTCCCCGTAAAAGCCAGGGTCATGGGACGCCCCTGTATTTGCACGCTAAAAGACAGGTTGTTTCCAGCGATGCTTCCAGTCACTGAAGAAGACCCGCTCGCGTCCTCAAACGTCCCGCTCAGTTTGGAGCCATCCTGCTGGATCTGCATCGTCGCTTGCTGAGTACCACTCCGGCCCTGCCATGAAATCTGCCAGGTCCCACCAACGTTGGCAGGTTGAGAATTATTCGATTGGGAATCTTGCGCCACCAATAGCGATGCGGTGAGAAGAAATGCGAGAACAATAAGTCGTTTGATCAACTTGGCCTCCGTGTTTCTCGTCTATGCCAACACAGAATGAGACTTGTGAGGGTAAAGAGTTTGTAAAGCGGAGTAAAGTCTTGTTCTATGGCGTTAACCCAGGCCTCACAAGCTCAAGCGAATCAATGGCTGGTCAAAAGGCTTTCGCCCAGGAGCCGCAACCGAATGAATCCATTAAGCCCGGAATTTTGGATTCTCCATGGTCCAGCGGGTATGCCTTCTGAGGCTAACCGTACGAATCCTCAACAGAACCTGTTTCGCTATCCAGTCGATAAACGATGGGGGGATTTCAACACTGAAGACCGAATTCCTAATCCGAAACTGGCATGTCGGCATTTTCTTTTGTAAATTCCAGTGAGAGCGGCATGTCCGAGTTCTTCTGCCTCCAATACATCTTGCAGCTTCCGCCTGTATGGTCAAATGAAATTGGGGAGTCCCCCATTGGCAACGAGTGTGTTGTGACAGACATGGGCAACGGAGCCAACACCCACTCGCCTGTTTTCATGATCTGTTTTCGCAGGGCAAGAATCCAGTTGTCGTCGGAGTCTTTTGCGAGAGAAGCGGCGTAATCACCAGAAGGCACACGCATCCCCTTGACTGTCACAAGGCTCCCGTCAGTCGCGAATAGATAGCTTTTCCGTTCGTAGGAGTACGTGACCGTAATAGTGGTTCCGTCGGAGAATTTGCACTGTGCCGGTTTTGGAAGTTTCGGCGATTCTTGAGAAGCAGCACGAACTACCAAGAACGCTTCGTCAGCAGAACCTATGGGTGGATTCTGGTTCGGGAAGCCGTCCGAGAGTGTGATATAGGGCGATTTCCATGGCTTTGTAGGTTCGGAAACCATACGATCTTCTGGTTACCACTCGGATTTTGTTGTTAAG
>JASHRB010000427.1 GCA_030037575.1 Candidatus Sulfotelmatobacter sp.
CATGTTGTAATCAATGGCGTCGTAAGTTTGCCGGCCGCGTTCGTCTAGGCCGATGGTCCAGATGTTTCGATCTTTCAATTCTTCCACGGTGCGCGCAATGTTCGTTACCTTGGCCATGGGCAGATGTTCGCTGGCTCCCGCCGACGCTTTGGTGACCGTACCCGTCACCGGCGCGGCTCGGCGCTCCGGAATGACCACGCCGTCGGCGCCGGCAGCGTCGACCGTGCGCAACAGCGCGCCCAAATTGTGAGGATCTTCCACTCCATCAAGAACGATGAGAAAGGAATACCTTCCGCGTTTCGCGCTGATTACGTCCTCCAGTTCGCCGTATTGCTTGGCCCGCGTAACCGCGACCACTCCCTGATGTGCGGCATTTCCAGCCATGCGATCGAGTTCTCCGCGCGACAGAAAACGAACCGGCACGCCCAGGCGGCGGCAACCTTCGATCATTCTCTGCAAGCGCAGATCATGGCGCTCTTTCGCCAGGCCGACCCATTGAAAAGCGCCCCCTCGCGCCTTCAGTGCCTCGGTGACAGCATTGATGCCGTAGATATAATTCATGAATACTCAGTGTATCGCGGCGGGACAGGCTTGTATCGGTCGGATCATGTCATGCTGAGCGAAGCGAAGAATGCGTGTATTTGAGGCGCAGCGCTCGAAATGCCTGGATCCCTGGCTGCGCCCCGGATGACAAGCAGCCAGTCGACGGCTCTACCTCAACTTGCGCAGGAACTCAAGAAGGTCACTCGGTTCCGGCCGCACCGTGTAATCCTCGTCTGCCCAAGCGTGGAGCACGGTTCCATCGCGATCGATAATGTAGCTCGCGGGCATGGGCAACTCCCAGCTGTCGTTTCCATTGACCAGGGGCAAGTTGACGAAAGTGCGCTGGTAGAGCACTTTCTGCTGCTCACCGACGCGATAGGTCAATCCAAACTTGCGCGCGACTTGGTTGCCGGCATCCGAAAGCAAAGGAAAGCGCAATTGGTGCTGGTCGTGCATGAAGAACGACTGTTTCACGGTTTGGGGAGAAATAGCGACCAGCGACGCACCGGCAATTTCGAGTTCCGGCCGCAGCAGATTCATCGCCTCCATCTGTCCCACGCAGAACGGGCACCAGCGCCCACGGATGAAACACAACACCAGTCGCTTGGCCAGCAGGTCCGCCGAAGCAACGATCCGGCCGTCGTGATCGGGCAGCTCAAATTCCGGCGCCTTCGCGCGAACAGGGAGAATGCCCTGGGCCAGTTGTTGGCGCCGCAGTTCCGCGATGGCCCGGGCATGCACGGCCGTGGCTTCCGCCGGAACATATTTCGCAATCGATTCCTTGCGCTGGGCGAGGGTTTCGCGCAGAGGGCGAAAATCAGCTTGCGCAGCCGATTCCTCCAGAGAACGCCATTTCATAAGGTTTGCGTATACCGTGGTCTGGCGCGGTTCACAAATCACAGACCGCTCCCTGTTGAACCGCGCGACCCTCATGGCAGCAGGAAAGCCTTGGCGGAACCGCGAAGCGTAGTCCCGAGCCGAGAGGGGACCAGAAAAAGTCCCTTCTTTCAAATGCCCAATGGTGGCCGCCGGCCGAGCGCGCAATAGGCACCTGACAAGGTAGCCGAGGAATTTAATCTGAAATCGAACCTCTGGCGGTCCTTCTCACATTCCCGGCAGCTTCATCCCGGCCATTCTACGGGCGAAGCTGGGCTTGCCCATCTGCTTGAACATTTTTCTCATCTGCGCATACTGCCGAAGCAGGTTATTTACTTCCTGCACGGTCGTGCCCGAGCCGCGCGCGATGCGCTTGCGCCGGCTGCCGTTGATCACTTCGTGATGATTGCGCTCGTGCATGGTCATGGAGTTGATGATGGCCTCGACGCGATTGATCTGCTTTTCGTCGACGTTGTCGGCGGCCTTCTGCAATCCGGAAAACGGGCCAATGCTGGGCAGCATGCCGATCAGGTTCTTCATCGATCCCATCTTCTTCACTTGTCGCAATTGATCGCGAAAATCCTCCAGCGAGAAACCGTCGCCGCTGAGCGCTTTGGTCGCCATCTCCTGCGCTTTTTTCTTGTCGATCTGCTGCTCGGCGCGCTCGATTAGCGAAAGAATGTCGCCCATGCCGAGAATACGCGACACGATGCGATCGGGATGAAAGGGCTCGAGCGCATCATATTTTTCCCCCACGCCGATGAACTTGATCGGCTGGCCGGTAACCTGGCGGATCGACAGCGCCGCCCCGCCGCGAGCATCGCCGTCCATTTTTGTCAGCACCACGCCAGTAAGCGAGAGCTTTTTGTGGAACTCGTCGGCCGAGCGAACCGCGTCTTGTCCGGTCATGGCGTCGGCGACGAACAAAATTTCTGACGGATTCAGCAGCTTCTTCAGCGACTGCATTTCATCCATCAGCTCGTCGTCGATGTGCAGGCGTCCGGCGGTGTCGACGATCAGCACATCGCAACCGGAAATGGTAGCTTCACGCCGGGCTTCTTTCACCAGCCGCTCTACAGTTGCCGTGTTCGCCTCCGTGACCTGGCCTTGGTAAATCTCTGCCTTTACCGCATCGGCCACAACTTTCAACTGCTCGCGGGCCGCGGGGCGGTACACGTCGACCGAAACCAGCAGCGGACGATGCCCGCCAGCCTTGAACCAGTTCGCCAGCTTGCCCGAAGTCGTAGTTTTGCCCGAGCCCTGCAAACCAGCCATCAAGACAACCGTCGGCGGCTGCGATGCGAATTTGAGGCGCGCCGTGTCTTGGCCGAGAATCTCGACCAGTTGGTCGCGTACGATTTTGATCACCTGCTCGCCTGGAGAAAGAGCGGTCATCACTTCCTGGCCCACCGCTTTGGCCTGAATGCGGTCGATCAGCTCTTTGACCACTTTGAAGTTGACATCGGCTTCGAGCAGGGCCAATCGAATTTCGCGCAAGGCCTCGGCGATGTCTTCCTGGCTTAAACGCGCCTGCCCACGAAGAGACTTGAATGCCCGCTGGAGCTTTTCCTGAAGGTTCTCAAACATAAGAGTCAGCGATCATTTTAGCAACGGCTGCCGGGTCATTGAGAAGCTGCCGCCGCCATAGGCCCAACCTCAACTTGCTACTATCGCAAATGAATATCAAGAGATGGAACTGCGCGATAGCCT
>JASHRB010000428.1 GCA_030037575.1 Candidatus Sulfotelmatobacter sp.
TGTGAGACAAGCCAAGCACGACTACGCGGCCGTGAGGCTTGCGCTCAAAAGCGTTCGCCCGGAAAAAGCGCGACGCTTAACTTATAAGCAGGCGATGGCCAAAGCCCACCGCGCTGGGGCGCAGCTCAACCAATCCTCCAGGCTGGCCCTTTTCTGCCGACTCGCGATACCATCAGATTGTATTTCCGGACGACAAATGGCAATCAAAAAGAACAAGACCATGCAAAAGGGTTCGAACGGCGGCGGTTTGCGGAACGGCAGCTCTCGAACGGCGAAGCCAGCCGGTTCCCAGTTTCGCACCTACTCCATCCCCGACTTCCGCCTCGAGCACCCCCACTTCGTCGTCCGTCAGGCTACAGAAGAGGACGGCCGCGTTGGCTACCAGGTCAAAGGCGATCTCCGCACGCCGGTCCCGCCGATTCGCGACTCCAAATATCTGAGCCAGCGGCAAGCCATAGAGATTTATCGTTTCATGCTGCTCAACCGCAAAATGGAGACGGCGCTCGAAAATCTCTACAAGCAAGGCAAGGTGGTCGGCGGAGTTTATTTCGGGTTGGGCCAGGAAGCCTGTTCTTGCGCTTCCGCCTATGCACTCGATAAAGACGACTGGTTCGCGCCCATGATCCGCAACCAGGGATCGCTTCTGGTCCGCGGCTTCCGCGCTTCGGACACCATGATGCAGTACATGGCCAAGGCCGGCTCTCCCACCCGGGGCCGCGACGGCACTTCGCACTTCGGAGACGTCGAAAAGCGCAACATGGTCTCGCCCATTTCCATGCTTGGCGACCTCATTCCCGTGATGGCAGGCGTGGCGCTGGGCGCGCGCCTGCAAGGCCGCAACCTGGCGGTCATGACCTACATCGGCGACGGCGGCCAATCCACCGGCGTCACCTACGAAGGCATCAACTTTGCCGCCGTGCAGAATCTCGGTCTGGTGCTCTTGGTGGAGAGCAACGAGTGGGCATATTCCACGCCCTCGGAAATGCAATACCGCTGCCAAGACCTCGCCGAACGCGCCATCGGATACGGCATCCCCGGCGTGATCGTCGACGGCACCGACGCTTGCCAAGTCTACGACTCCGCCCGCGAAGCCATCGACCGCGCCCACCGAGGCGAGGGACCAACGCTCATTGAAGCCAAAATGATGCGCATGAAAGGCCACGCCATCCACGATGCCGCCGCCTACGTACCGAAAGAAATGTTCGACTTCTGGAAGAAGCGAGACCCGATCGCACGCTTGCAGAATTATTTAGTTCGCGAAAAAAAATGGCTGTCGGAAGAGGAAAACGCCGACTTGATCACAGGCGTGGAGCGGGTGATAGAAGAAGAACGCGAAATCGCGGTCAGCTCTCCCATGCCAACCCCGGAATCCGCCGAAGGCGGCGTCTATTGCGAAAATGGCTGCCACGAAATCAAACCGAAATATGGCATGCCTAAAGTGAAGAAGGGGACAGGCGGCTATAAGGAAACCGAAGCCGCGGTGCATCTGAGGTGATGCCGGGAACGTAGACAATGGACCTACTGAAGGTGACGCCCCGCTCTTTGCAAATCACCCAACCGTCTGTTGAACGCCCTGGCGTCGCTTGGGCACGGCAGAAGTGCTTTGATCCGCACTGCCAGGCCGACCAAGCGTACAACGCCCTCGATGAATACCAAGCGCTCGACCCAGGCCGCAATGCGGCCACCTGCGGCCCTGAGCAAGAAAAGGACCGCAATAAGCTCACGGACATCTTCCCTGAAGCCTGCACGATGGCGGCGCTCTGTTTCCGGGGAATCAGGCGATCGACGCGCTTATCGACCGCGGGCAGTTTTTCCACCTTCACCACGCCCTTTCCCCGGCGCGATGCAGGGCCTTCGCGGAGGGGTGGGAGCCGGTTGAGAGCAAAGGCTTTCGTAGCTAAAGACGTTTTCAACCTCCCAAAAACATACTGACATCGCGGAGTTGTTCACCGACTTATGCCCCAACTCAGTTATCTCGAAGCCATCCGCCAGGGAATCTGGGAAGAAATGGACCGCGACCCAACCGTCTTCTGCCTCGGGGAAGACATCGGCATTTACGGCGGTGCGTTCAAAGTCACCGACGGTTTCATCGGCCGCTTCGGACCCGAGCGGGTCATCGACACACCCATCGCCGAGTCCGCCATCGTGGGCGCGGCGTTCGGAGCGTCGCTCACCGGTATGCGTCCGGTAGCCGAATTTCAATTCATGGATTTCATTCCCTGCGCCATGAACCAAATTTCCAACATGGTGGCGAAAACGCATTACCTGTGGGGAGCTCCGGCTCCGCTCGTTCTGCGCGGCCCCAGCGGCGGATACGTTCACGGCGGGCCGTTCCACTCGCAGAATCCGGAGATGTGGTTCGTACACAATCCCGGGCTCAAAGTCATCTGCCCGGCTACCCCTTTCGACGCCAAAGGTCTGATCAAGGCCGCCATCCGGGACAACAATCCCTGCGTCTTCTTCGAGCACAAATATCTTTATCGTCGAATCAAAGGAGAAGTTCCCGCCGATGACTACGTGGTTCCCATCGGCAAGGCGCGCCTTGCGCGCCCCGGCCGCGACCTCAGCGTCATCACCTACGCAGCCATGGTTCACTCGGCGCTTGAGGCTTCCGAGGTTCTAAAAAGCGAGGGCATCGATCTGGAGATTCTGGACCTGCGCACGGTGTCGCCTCTCGATCGTGAAGCCATCGCCGCGACCGTGAAGAAAACCAGCAAGGTCATCATCCTGCACGAGCATTCCCGCACCGGAGGCCTGGCCGGGGAGATCGCCGCCATCATCAACGAGGAAGCCTTCGACGATCTCGATGGCCCCATCGTCCGCATCACCGGGCTCGATTCGGCAATACCATTTTCCCCGCCACAGGAACAGCGTTATCTTCCGGCGGTGAGTGACATCGTGCGCGAGGCGCGGCGGCTGAAAGCGTATTGAAGGGAACACCTCGAAAAAGCTCGCGGTGGTTCAACGCCGGTGGTTTTGGCGGGATGTTTCCTGCGCGCTTTATGCTCTCGCCTAATCCGCCCCTTGGGGGCTTGGGCGAGGATTTAAATCACCGCTTTGGCCGCCTTGCAATTGCTCCTTCCTCATCCCCAAGCCGGAGCCCACGGAGAGCACGGTAAGGGGAGCGGCGCAATGCGGGTTTTGCCTTCCGGATACGGGTTTTGGACTGGCCCTCCTGTATTTTCAGCGGTGAAAATCGATGGGTCAGAAAAATCTGACGAACTAGCGCCCCACCCGCTTCATCTGCCACAATATCTCCGCTCAAACTTTGAGGTCACACTCAACCGCCTCAATGGAGGACTCATGCGCAAGTTCCTGCTCGGCGTCATCTTCACTGTTCTGGTGCTCGTTCTCGGTGGTCTGGGCACTGCCATCCTCGGCTTTATTCCCACCCACGCCAATGTCGCGCCGCCGCGCTGGGAGCATCGCCTCGCCAATACCTCCATCGACGCATCCATGGAGCGCCACGCCCCTCATCTCACGAATCCGCTTCCGCCCAGCGATCAGAATTACCAAGACGCTATGAAGCTCTACACCATGAACTGCGCCGTCTGTCACGGCACTCTCGACCGCAAGCCCGCGTCGCTGGGCAAGTCTTTCTATCCGCCCGCACCCAATCTGGTTTCCGATCCGCCCGACGACCCCGAGTGGCACACCTTCTATACGATTCGCACCGGCGTGCGTTACACCGGCATGCCCGCCTGGGACCAGACTCTCAGCGAGCAGGATATGTGGAAGCTCGCCAGCTTTCTTTCGCACATGGAAAAACTTCCGCCCAGCGTTCAGGAATATTGGAAGACAAATTTCGGGGTGGACGCGCCCGCAGGCGAAGAAGAGAAAAAATAATTTGAGAAAACAAATTCCTCCAAAAACTGCCAGCGGGCGTTTTGCCCGCAGCTTGCATTAACAGTCGGTCATTCCGGGCGAGCCTTTCTGGCCCCTACGCGCGCCAGAAAGCGCCGTCGCGGAACCTGCTTTTTCCGCCCCGTGCACCCAGTCTAGAGTAGGTCGCCGCGCCCCTTTGCCCGAGCGGGCAAACGCTATAATAAGCAGCTGCGCTCACACCTCGCTGCGAACTGTGGGCCGCATGGAAGGAAATCATGCCAACTGACATCATCATGCCACAGATGGGCGAGTCCATCGTCGAAGGTACCATCACCAAGTGGCTGAAGAAGCCCGGCGACAAAGTCCAGCGCGACGAGCCGCTGTTCGAAATTTCCACCGACAAGGTCGACGCCGAAATTCCCGCGCCCGCCTCGGGAGTTCTCCAGGAAATTAAGATTGCGGAAGGGACAACTGTCGGCGTGAACACAGTCGTGGGCACGATCGCGGTCGATGGGGAAGCCGCCGCATCCGCAAAGTCCGCTCCGGCCGCGACTCCCGCAGCCCCGGCAAAGCAAACTTCTGCCAAGGCATCGCCAAAACCGGCGGAGCCAAGGCCCGCGCCCGCCGCATCAACGCCGAGCGCGCCGGCGGCGCAACCACGCGCCCCCGAAGCCGACGAGGAAGCCCGGTCGTCTCCCCTGGTGCGCAAAATCGCCCGCGAACACGGCCTCAGCCTTGCGCTAGTTTCCGGCACCGGACTGGGCGGCCGCATCACCAAGCAAGACATTCTGTCCTTCATCGAGAATCAGGGCTCGGCAGCGGCCGCGGCCGACGCCTCCGACCGCTCTGCTCGAGCAATCCCGGTTTCCGCCGCGGCCCCTGCTCCGTCGCGTCCCGCGCCCGCCGCCCCCTATCCCGGCGACCTCGTTGCCATGTCGAACATGCGCAAACTGATCGCCAAGCACATGATCGAGTCGCGCCGCACCAGCGCGCATGTTCACTGCATGTACGAGGTCGACTTCACGCGCATCGTCAATCTTCGCGCCGGGCACAAAAACGCATTCGAGCAGCGGCACGGTGTCCGCCTCACCTTCATGCCGTTCTTTGTCCGCGCCGCGATCATCGCCCTGCAGCAGTGGCCCATCATCAACGCCGCCATGGAGGGAGATAACATTCGCTACCATCGCAACATCAACGTCGGCATCGCCGTCGCGCTCGACTGGGGACTCATCGTTCCAGTTCTCCAAAACGCCGGCGATCTCAACTTCCTCGGCCTGCAGCGCGGCATCACCGATCTCGGTGAGCGCGCCCGCAACAAAAAACTCAAACCGGAAGAGGTCGAAGGTTCAACTTTCACCATTACCAATCCCGGCCAATTCGGCGCGGTCTTCGGCCTGCCCATCATCAACCAGCCGAACGCCGCGATTATGGGCGTGGGCGGCATCAGCAAGATGCCGCTCGTCGTCACCGACAAAGAGGGCAACGATTCCATCGCGATTCGCAGCGTCGTTCACCTCACGCTGGGCTACGATCACCGCCTCATCGACGGCGCGGTCGCCGACCAGTTCATGGCGCAAGTGAAAAAGAATTTGGAAACGTGGAGCGAGGAAGTGGGATAGCTGCTCTCACTAAGCGCGAGCCGGACTGACGCAAGAGGATGACGCCTTGGCGGTTCCTACGATCAGTGTGGTCGAATCAATCTCCCTGCAATCATGGCCGTGGTCGCATCTTCTCTGTCATGCCGAGCGCAGCCGCTTTTCCGGCGGAGCGAAGCAGGGCGCGCGGATCGGCACTGGGAAATGGTCGCCGTCTAACGCCGCCCATCCAAAAACCTTTCCACGCTCCGCACATAAACTTCGGCAAAGTCCGCCGAGGCGCGCTTTCCCTCGATCAGGTCCCTCGCCTCCTCCAGCGGCCAACCCATTGCGGCCAATATCGCCAAGGTCATCATCGGAGCTCGATGTATCCCCGCCGCGCAATGCACAAACAACTTGGTGCCATCTTCACAGAGCGCCGCCCGCGCAAATTCCACGCCGCGCGCGAATATCGCCGCCGGCTTAGGCTCGAAATCATCGTCCACCGGATTCCAGCAGACCTCAATCCCATGCGGCTCCGCCAGAGCCGTGTCATCGAACTCAATCTGCATGTCGATGATGTGCGTGATCCCCGCCCGCGACACCGCCGCCATATTCTCCGCGTTCCAAATTCCTCCGCCGACTGCAATCCGGTCGGTCACCCAGGTGATGTCCATTCCCCTCTTGTAGGGTGCGGCGCGGTCGCTGCGTTCGGGCTCATGAGGCGCAAGCCTTCTTCCCTTCGCCGTCTGGCTCATGGCGAAATCGCCAGCGCCCTTACTCGCTGCGTGGCCCCGTCCCGCCACCCGATCTCATTCTATGGCATCCCGATCTGTGGCCA
>JASHRB010000429.1 GCA_030037575.1 Candidatus Sulfotelmatobacter sp.
GAAGGCTCAGTCACCTGATCGGTTTCAATCGAGGAGCGCGCGATATCCTGTCTTTCATCGTAAGCAGAATGGGGCGCTACGTTTTTGTTAACCGCCAGCGTCCATTCCTTGCCCGGGATCGGATAAACCGTGTACGCTCCCGGCGGTATGGTTGCGCCGCCGAAGGTCAGTTGGGCGTCGGTGAACAGCGTCATCGGCGAGCCGCCCGGCGTCCAAGGCTTGCCGTTCGGCACCTTCTCGCTCTTGGTCGTCACCGGGTTGTAGCGGATCGCGACTTGCTTGCCATCATCCAGATTGCAGCTGGCCACCGATTGATCGTCTTGCTGCGCCCAGCACGCGATGGCCAAAGCAACCAACAAGAAAATTCCTAAGACGTTGCGAGCGCCGAACATGGGAGACCCCTCTGGCCCCAAAGTGTAGCGCCGAAGGGCCTCAAAATAAAGAGAATTTGAAGTGCGCTGAGCTTTGCCCTTGGCCGCATTACGGGTCGCGACACGTCGGAATGTTCTTTTGAGTCTCGTTCGTTGCTGATCTTCGGTGATATGTAAAGGGCGTTTGGCGGTTGCTACCGTGGGTGTTCCAGCGCCAGGCATAGAGGCGGCGCCGGCCCCGAGGCAAACACTCATGGCAAAAGCAGGCAAGCTGAAAATCCTTTACGGCGAGGGAGATGCCGAAGCCCAGGCTCCTACGGCCGAAGCTTTTGAAAAGGCCGGACATGCCGTCGAAAAAGTGATTGGACGGAAGGCGCTGGAGGCCGCGCTTGGTAAGACGGCTTTCGATCTGGTGGTGCTCGGCCCCACCCTCAGCCGGAACGACCGGCATCACCTTCCCTATATAGTGAAGAAGACCCATGAGCAAACCAGCGTCTTGGTCATGCACGCCGATGGAAGCCGGCACCCGTACGTCGACGCCTGTACAGACACCGGCACCAGCATCGAGATGGTTCTGGCTCGAATTGAAGGCATGAAGATTGCCGGCATGATGCCAGGCGCAGCAGCCGCGGCGGCCGGCCGGTAACTCCAAATTTCAAACTCTGGATGGGGAAGCGACCTTGCGAAAGGTCGCCTCTTCGCTTTCATGGATTAACCCGGGATCGCCCAGTGCGCGCGAACCTTGACGGTTACGAATCGAGAAGCTAATGGGTGGGAGACGGGTCGCGTTGGAGGCGAATGAAGTGGACGCCTGCACCGCATGCTGGGCCGGAAGTGGAAGAAAGGCAGCTCCCGAAGTTCGAACGATCCAGGGCTTAGGGAATGGTTCGCCGGGCAGGTTTTCCGCCTGCAGGTTTGTAATCGGCGGGGTAGAGCACCACACAGCGGTTTAACCCCTCGCCCTCGCTCTCGGTGCGCAGGTCGGTCTGGTCGCGGAACGCGAGATGGACCATGCGCCGCTCGCGCGACGACATGGGGGCAAAGTGATAAGGCATGCCGGTCTGACGCACCTTTTCCGCGGCCACGCCGGCAGCCAGGCGGAGTTCCTCAAAGCGCAGGGAACGCTGATTTTTGCAATCGAAGGAAATTTTCTCGTGCTCGGCGAGAGGCAGACGCAGAATTTCGAGCGCCAGCAATTCGAGCGCACGCAGAAGCTCGCCGCCGCGGCCGAGCAGCAACGCCGAATCGGGCCCGGAAAAATCCACAAAAATTTCCGGCTTCTCCCACTCGCTGTTCGGAGGAGGATCGACGACGATGCGGTACTTGAGGTGAAATCCGCCATCGGTGACCAGGCATTGTAAGAATTCGTTAATTCGGTTTGCGGCTGCAAGTTTATCCATAGAAGCTCTCAAATCTGCTGGTCAGCCTGCGCAAGCGTTGTCGCGCAGCGAAGCATCCGGGCGAGCTGCGCGCGCCAGATCGCGCCTTTGGCTCGGCTGCATTATCAACCCACCAATTCCTGCCCGTCATGCTTCGCGGGCCGGGCTTCCCGAGCGATTCTGCCCGGACAACGCTCACTTCTCTTTCTTGCGCGCGCGCTTCTCCATCATTTCGCGCATTTCGCGGCCTAATTTCGTGCGGTTCATGACGGCTTGCTGCGCGATCGAGATGAGGTTCGTCTCGCCGTAATACAAATTCAATCCCGCCTGCAGATTGAAAAAAATAAAGCCCATGAAGAGGGGCATCATCCAGTTCATCATTTTTTGCTGCTGCGGATCCATGCCGGCCTGCGGGGTCATGCGCTGCATGGCGAACATGCTGACGACCATGAGAATGGGCAAAAGAAAATAAGGATCGCGCGCCGAAAGGTCGGCGATCCAAAGCCAATGCGCCTGGCGAAGGTCGATGGCCACGGCCAACATCCGATAGTAGGCATAGAGAAATGGAAGCTGGACCAGCAGCGGAAGACAGCCTCCTGCCGGATTCACACCCTCTTTCTTGTAGAGTGCGCTAATCTCCTCGTTCATCGCTGCCTTGCGCGGATCGCGCAGGCTGTATTTCTTATATTTCTCCTGAATGGACTTGATCTGCGGCGCGACCCGCTGCATCTTCAACATGGACTTCATCTGCGCGATGCGCAGAGGGAGCAGCGCGGCTGTGATGATGAAGGTTTGAATGACGATGGCCCATCCCCAGTTGGGATAAACGTGGTTGTAGGTCCACTTGAGCCACAGAAACAGAGGCCGCGCCAGCAGACCCCACCAGCCGAAATCGACGATACCGCGCAGGTCGGGGTTGTCGTTGCGAATGGTCGGCACCGGCACGGCATCGAGAGCGGCAATTTCTTTGGGGCCGACATACACGCGCTCGCGGGTGGGGCCGCGCAGACTGCCGACCGCCACGCCCAGAACCTCGATCTTGGAAGTACCGTTTTCCCCCGGTCTCTGCTGAGCCTGCATCAGATTGCGCAGCGTGATCATGCCCGCCGTGGCAGGATCGTCGGGAATGAAGATCGCGGTGAAGTATTGATCGTCCGTGCCAGCCCACTCGAAAGGCCCTTTGACCGTGTCCCCGCCGCTGACCCGCTTGATCGGAAGGCGCAGAATGTAGTTGGGGAAAAACAAAGCGGTGCGGTCGGTGGAGATGTCGCTGTGATAGTCGATCCGCGAAGGCGCGTAGGAAGCAGCAGTTTCCTGATCGCCGAATCCGGCGGGCCACGCCGGCGGGGCGAAGATTTCCGATCCCTTATAGAAAACCGCTGTCTCCACACTCAAAACGTAGGTTGGCGTGAAGCGGAAGGCTTTGCGCACGACGAGATCCTGATCGGCGTACTCGAAGCTGACCTGAGCCGGCGCCGAAACCTGGCCCGGGCTTGAGGCAACGTAAAGAACCGAGTTGAGACGATGGCGCAGCGTCTCGTCGTAGGTGTAGAGGGACAGAGGATAACCCAAGCCGGGAGAGGTCTGCAGATTTACCAGATCGAGCAGCTGGTTTTGCCCGTTGTTCTTGTATTTTTTCAGGATCCACGATTTGACCCGGGCGCCGCGATTGGTGAAGGTAACGCGATACAGATCGTTCTCGATGACGGTTTCGCTCTCGGCCGAAGCTTGTTGGGCGACCACCGGAGGGGGAGTGGGTGGGGCAGGCTCGGAAGCTGCCGAAGGCGCTTTGGCAACCGCCGCGGCCGGTTGAGACGACAGCGAAGGTTTTTGCGCCTGCTCCGCGGGAGGTTGCGGCCCGTATTTCTTGAGCAGAGGTTGGAAAAGAATCAGAACCAAAAAGGTCAGCGCGAAAACGATCAGCAACCGGCGCTCGTTGCCCGGATCCTGTTGTGGATTTTGATATTCAGCCAAAGTTCAGTTACCGTCTTTCACCACGGGGTCGAACCCGCTCCCGGCCAGCGGATGACAACGCAGAATTCGCATGAAGGCCATCCATCCGCCGCGCAGAGCGCCGTAGCGCTCAACCGCTTCCCGGGCATATTCCGCGCAGGTCGGCAGGTAGCGGCAGGCCGAAGGCAGCAAAGGTGAGATCGCCCACTTATAAATTCGCAATAATCCCAACGCGATGAATTTGGCGCCCTGGCTCACGATTGCCTTTTCAAACAGCGGCCGAACACGGCCTATAGCTTTCCCCAGCCTTTTGCGGATTGCCTTACAGACTGCTCAGAATCTTCTTTCGACAGCTTTTGCTCGATGACGGCAAAGGCCTTATTCACTTCCTCCAGCACCCGCCTGAAGTCCGCGGTCAACACCGTTTTCTTGGGGTTGATGACCACATCTGCCGCAGCGCTCGAATCCGCCCGCGACAAGCGCACTGCCTCACGCAGGCGGCGCTTGATGCGATTGCGCTGAACCGCACCGCCGAGTGCGCGGCCGACGGTAAATCCTACCCTCAGCCCATGGGCGGCAGCGACACCGGCCGCGGCCGCTCCGGCTCGCGCTTGCTCCTCCCGCCGCGGCCAATA
>JASHRB010000430.1 GCA_030037575.1 Candidatus Sulfotelmatobacter sp.
AGGAACGCCGGCGGAACGAACGGCCTCGGCCTCTTTGACGGCTTCGTCCACGGACAGGTTAAACACGCCCGGCATGGAGCGGACTTCTTTGCGCACGTCTTCCCCTGGGCAGACAAACAGGGGATAAACAAACGCGTCGGGAGTAAGCCGGGTTTCGCGCACCAGAGTGCGCAGCTGGTCGGTGCGGCGTAGACGACGAAGACGAGTAACCGGGAATGCCATCGGAACCAGCGGGCGACCATTAAAATCTGCCCAACCCTCGATGCTAGCGATTCTAGCAGGACTTAGGCGGGGCGGAAGACAGCGGGTAGGGTTTTGCGGGTCGCACCAGGGGGGTGACGAAAGTAACCTTAAGGGCTGTGAAAGCAATCGGGGAATTCCTAGTTCGATCCATAAAATGAAAGGGCATGGGTTGGCTCGAACGGCATCGCTGGTTTGCCCTGGCGGGCGTGGCCACGCTGGCATTTGCCCTGGCCTCTCTGACCCTGGAGCGTGGGCGCGCCGCGGCCGCCACCTTCGATCTGGGATATTTCCTGGTGACGATAACCATCGCCGCGGCGATGTTTGGCAATGCCTGGCGGGAGCGGGGACAGAGCCGGAACTTCTGGCTGCTGATGGCTTCGGGATGCCTGATATGGGCCTGCGATTCGGGCACCTGGAACTATTATGAACTGGTTCGCCGCCTGAGCGTGCCCACCCCGTGGTTCATGGACGTGGCGCTGTTCCTGCACCTGGTTCCCATGATCGCGGCCGTGGGGCTGCGGCCGCATCGGGCGGAGCGCGAGCCCAGATTCCACGGCGGCACTCTCGAGTTTCTTCTCCTGCTGGTCTGGTGGGTTTTTCTCTATGCTTTTCTCGTGTTTCCCTGGCAATACATCTCTCTGGACGCGCCCCTGTACGAGAAAAACTTCGCCTCGCTGTACCTGGTCGAGACGGGCGTATTTGTGTTGGTCCTGGGCATCAGCGCGCGGGCTGCCCATGGGGGATGGCGGAAGGTGTATCTCAACCTTATGCTCGCCAGCCTGTTTTACGCCGTCGGCGCCCAATTCTTCAGTCTGGCAATCGACAAAGGTCAATACTATTCGGGAAGCCGATACGACATTCCGCTGGTGGGGGCCGTAAGCTGGATGGCGGCCACCGCATTGAGCGCGCTCGGCTGGCGTCCGGAAGCGGCGATGGCCGCAGAGCGCGACCGGTGGGGGACTGTGGCTTCGCCGCTGGGGGCGGCGGCCATTCTTTCCTTGCCGGCACTGGGCCTTTGGACCTTTCTGGGGGATCAATCTCCCTTGCCCGTCCGCAGCTTTCGTTTGTTCGCGGTATTGACCGCCATGCTTGTGCTGGGAGCATTCGCCTTTGTGCGCCAATACATCCAGGATCGGGCGTTGATAAGGCTTCTCGGCGAGTCGCGCGGCAGCTTCGAGAATGAGCAGCGTCTGCAGACCCACTTGGTGCAGAGAGAAAAGCTGGCTTCTCTAGGCCGGCTCATTGCCGGAGCCGCTCACGAGATCGATCAACCGGTCACGGCGATCATGGAGCATTCGGAAAAACTGTGGTCGAGTTCGCGCCTGACGCGGGAGCAGGATACGCTGGTGCGCAAGATCGTGAATCATGCCCAGCGAACTCACGATCTGATCTCGAACCTGCTGAGCTTCGCCCAGCATGGCTCGGCCGCGGAGAAGAAAATGGTCGACCTGAGCGTGCTTCTGCAGCGCAGTGTGCAAATGCGCGAATTGCAGCTGCACGAGCAGAACATTCACATCGAGCTTTCCATGGACGAAAAGCTGACCCAGGTTTGGGGAGACGGCCACCAGCTGTTTCAGGCCTTCGTGCAGATCGTGGAAAACGCGCTCGACGCCCTCGAGGAGGCGGGCGGGGGAGTGCTTCGCGTCTCCGCCGTAAATCACCAGAATGACGTGGTGGTTCAATTTTCCGATAGCGGGCCGGGCATTCGGGAACCGCACCGCGTGTTCGATCCTTTTTACACCACGAAGCCGATCGGCAAAGGCACGGGCCTGGGTCTGAGCGCGGTTTACGGGGTGGTGCAAGACCACCAGGGCCAGATCACCTGCCACAACAAGCCGGAAGGGGGAGCGCTTTTCATTCTCCGCCTGCCGGCGCCGAGTCAGGCGGGGGCACACGCGCTCGCCGCGGCGCGGTCCTAGCTCTTCGCCAGCCTTGTGGGTGCGCTCGGATTTCGCCCGGATGGCGCCGGGTCGCAATTCCGACCTTTTCTTCCCCCAAGCCCCAGCGGTCCACGCCGCCCGCCCGTTCCGGTAACATAAATGCCGATGTCGGAGCTCATGCACAACTCCGCCCGTGTGCTCGAATTCGACGGGCTTCGTGAACTGCTTCGCGGATACTCGTCTTCCCCGCTGGGCCAAGCAAAAATTGCCGCCCTGGCCCCCTCGACCGACGCTCGATGGATTCGCGAGCAACACGAACTCAGCCAAGAGATTGGTGAGTTCCGCCGGGTCGGCGGCCGGTTCGATTTTTCCGGCCTGCTCGAGGTGACCGAGTCCCTCGACAAAGCCCGCATCGTTGGAGCTGCGCTCGAACCCGCGGAAATCCGCAACCTATTGCTTCTGGT
>JASHRB010000431.1 GCA_030037575.1 Candidatus Sulfotelmatobacter sp.
ACCTTCAATTTCGATCGCGTGCAGTTCATCATCGCGGGAGGAAACAAGGCCATCGCCTCCGCCTCCGAGGTCAGCGAGGACGATGCCGCCGCCGGCCGCAGAGAAATGTCGCGGCGCAAACCCACAAAAAAAGATATCGTCCTTGGCATCGCTACCAGCGGACGCACTCCCTTTACCGTCGCCGGCGTCGCCGAAGCCCGTCGCCGCGGTGCGCGCACTATCGCGCTCACCTGCAATCCCAATTCGCCTCTCGAACGCGCCGCGCATCACGCGATCGTCGTTGAAGTCGGCCCCGAAGTTCTCACCGGCTCATCGCGTATGAAGGCCGGCACCGCGCACAAAATGGTGCTCAACATGATTTCTACCGCAGCCATGACGCAGCTCGGCTACGTCTGCGGCAATCTCATGGTCAATGTCGATCCCAAAAACTCCAAGCTGTTCGACCGCGCCATCCGCATCCTCGAGCAAGCCACCGGAGCCGATCGCGCCGCCGCAGAACATGCCCTTAAAGCCAGCGGCAATCGAACACCGGTCGCCTTGGTCATGCTTGCGGGGAGAGTCACGCGCGCGCAGGCAGCTACCGCGCTGAAGAAAAGTAGCGGGAATGTTCGCCAAGCGATCTCGCTGTTCAAGCAATAGGCAGAACGCGTGCGCGTGTCCTGCTCTGCTGGCGGCAGCTGAAGGTTTCCACTTCCATGTTGGGTCGTATGCTCGCTCAGTCGGAGCGCGATGGCCGGCTTATCCAGGCTCGCGCGGCGGCGTACCGCGTTCGCGTCGCACTCTGCGCGCGCATCCCTATGCCATGCGCGAACGTAGTCAGTACGCGGTTTGCTGGCTCGGCGATCTGGTCGAGGTCGATATCCTCGACGTGCGTCCTCTCCCCGGCCCAGTCTTGAAACAGTTCACCGCAGCTCGAAGCCGCCTGTCAGCGCTGCCGGCCTGCGCCGGATCCTTCTGCTCCCGCGTTCTCCCAAACTCACCGGCGGCGTCGAGCGTGCCAGTCGCGCTCGCGCCGAAGAACCTCATCAAGTCGTGCCCTGCTTCCCCGAGAATGAAAAAACTCAACCGCGAACTGCGCCAGTCGGAAAAGAATCAGAGATTAAGGAATGAAAAACGTCAACAACCTACTGGACGAGTATACCGGTTTGAGATATAGTTCGCTTCAGTAAATCGCGGACGGCTTGCACAGAAGTGATCCCAAATCTTGCGGAAGCCAGGAACTTAGACCGGTGATCCTTGGTTGCCAGCGCAGCTGTCAGTTCCCCGACGATGTGGCTGGATCATTTCTGGACCTCAACTCTTCAGTGAGGAAAAAATGAAGACATTGTTGGCCGTGAGGGCCGCTCTTGTGGCGGCACAGTTGGCTGTGTGTGCTTTGATGGCGGGATGCGGGGCGGGTTCGATCCCGTCCGACACGCAGGGCAGCGTGATAGGCACCCAGAATCCGTTGGTAGCGATTTATACGATCCGGACTGGGTGTGTCGGGCAGGTGATGGTGGAGTTTGGTCCCACCACTTCGTATGGAAGAAACACCGCGTGGTATCCGGTGACCAACCAGTCCTTTTCCTCCGTGGAGGTTGCGGGGATGCGGGCATCCACTACCTACCACATGCGGGCGCAAGTGCAATGCAGCAATGGCAGCACGTCGACGACTTCTGATACAACCTTCACGACCGGGCCGTTGCCTTCGTCTCCTGTGAATTTTCCCACCCTGGTTGTGAGCCGTCCTAATCCTGGTTTGAGCTCCACCGAAAATCCGGGGATCGAATACATTAGCGTGCAAGACACCGATACGCCGGCCTATTACACTGACCGCGATGGCAACGTCATCTGGTATTACTACACCGGCCCGGGCAACATTGCCTTTCCGTTCAAACTGCTTCCCAACGGGAACGTACTCTTGAGTGTTACTAACGCGAAAACGTTTTCGAATTTGGTCGAGGTCGACTTGGCCGGAAACACCATTCGTCAGATGACGACGGAAGATTTGCAACACAAAATGGCGAACTCCGGAGGCTTCGATTTTGTACCATGGGGCTTTTCGCATGATTTTGCCCTGCTCCCTAACGGCCATGTCGTTGCGATTGTGCTTTGTTACAAGGATTTCACTAATCTCCCTGGGTATCCCGGAACTATGTTAGTCACAGGAGATGCGCTAGTGGATCTGGACCAGAACTGGAATCCCGTTTGGGGCTGGAACTCGTTCGATCATCTCGACGTGAACCGGCATGTAGACGGCTTGCCGGACTGGACGCACAGTAATGCGCTGCTCTTCTCTCCCAACGATGGCAACCTCATCTTGTCGATGCGAAACCAATCGTGGATTCTCAAGATCGACTACGAAAACGGAACTGGTTCCGGGAATATCCTGTGGCACCTCGGCTACCAGGGAGATTTCGCCTTGACCAACGAAGGGGTCCCGAGCGATGATCCGAGCCTGTGGTTCGCTAACCAGCATTTCCCGATTATATTAAGCCAAAAGGGACCGGAAACCACGTTAGCAATTTTTGACAATGGAGATCAACGAGTTTTGTATGCTCCGGACGGTGAGGTATGCTCGTTCGGCAATAATGGCTACCCAGTATGCTATTCCCGCCCGGTAATCTTTCAAGTTGATGAGAGCTCGATGGTTGCTAATATTGTTTGGGCTGATCCGCTTCCGTATTTTGGTGAGTGGGGCGGAGCCATTAACCAATTCTCCAATGGCAACGTCGAGTTTGAGTTAAATGATCCCTTAGTTCCGCCCGTCCCCAATCTGGCGTCCTACGTTCAAGAGGTGACTGGAACGTCCGATCCACAGGTAGTCTGGCAGATGAATTTTTTTCCCGCAGCGGCCTATGCTTATCGCGCTTACCGGGTTCCCAGTTTGTATAACGGCGTAACCTGGCAGTATTGAGAGCACTTCTTCGTGGCCTTTAGGGTGCAGTTTTGAATTGCCAGAACGTCCCCGGCAATTTTTGCATCAAAGTCAGAGTCCCCTTGGCTCGCTTAGAAGGCGTTGCGTTATGCGGCATTCGGTTTTTTGCCAGTGGCCTTGGGAGCCAGGCAAGGCATCGCAGCAAACGCCTACATCATTCGATGTCGCACCATGCGATGGGTCCAAAGCACCTGGGTGATCGTCTCTTCGCAAGGAATGGTGGATGCGTGCCATGGCCGATTCGCCCAAACAAGTCACCGCACCAAGCATGGTTCCCTTCAAGGATGTACAAGTGAGGAAAGTCACGACAGCGGTCCTAGCTTTCTTTCTGGCTGCGGTGCTCAGTAGCTGTTTAGGGTTCCTCCCCCCATCTTTCACTCTTTCATCCTCGCCAAACGACGTGGGCGTAGTGCAGGGGACCGACGGGACAAGCACGATCACGGTGAATCCGGCAAACGGCTTTTCGGGGAGCACGAGTTTAGCGGTGTCAGGCCTGCCGAGCGGAGTGACGGCATCATTCGTCCCGAATCCCGCCACCAAGAATAGTGTCCTGACCTTTACGGCCGGCGCCACAGCACCGGTTGGAACGGTCGCGGTAACGATCACCGGAACCTCTGGCACGTCGACCAATAGCACCACGCTCAGCCTCATCACAAGCCCGCCAATCCCTAGGGGGAAGATCCGTCACGTTGTGGTCATTATCCAGGAGAACCGAACTCCCGATAACCTTTTTCATGACCCCAAGCTGATCAGCGCCGGAGCTGACATCGCCCTCCAGGGGATAACCTCCACTGGACAGATAGTCACGCTCACGCCCGGCATACTGGCAACGAAATACGACCTGGACCACACTCATCAAGGGTTCCTCAACATCTGCAACTACGATCCTGCAACCAACAGTTGCCTGATGAATACTGCGGACCGTAACGACTGCATTGCAGTTCAAGAGCCCTGCCCACCCTATCCGCAATACCAATACGTGGACAACTCCACCGGGGCCATCCAGCCGTATTTCACGATGGCAGAAACCTACACCTTCGGCGACCGCATGTTCCAGACTAACCAGGGAGGAAGTTTCGTTGCACATCAGTACCTCCTGTCGGGGACGTCGCGAATCTCGACAACTAGCCCCATTGCGCAGGCCGAAAACCCGGACTACAGCCGCACCGGTGCGGGCATCGGTGCGGGGTGCCTCGCGAATCCCGGTTCCACAATAAGGACCATCGATCTCCTCAGCCCAAATCCGGAAACACCAGAAGGTTTGCTCAACTTTCCCCTGTGCTTTGATCATCCTACGTTGACCGACGTGCTGGATGCCGCCGACCTCAGTTGGAAGTATTACGCATCCACGGAGGGGTATATCTGGACGGCGCCGGATGCCATCAAGCACATGTGCCAGCCTTCGGGTCGAGAGAATGACCTGGTCTGCAGCGGACCGGACTGGACCGG
>JASHRB010000432.1 GCA_030037575.1 Candidatus Sulfotelmatobacter sp.
ACCAGTCGTGAGCCTCATCACGCTTGCAGAGAAGGACAGTCTTGTGAACGCTGTCGCCGCTTTCATCCGTGGTACGATACTTGAGATAACATGCGGAATCAGCGCCAGAGCCAACGACGTAGAGCGATCCTTGCTGAGACATTTGCTACCCTCCTGCCTGCAATCGAAAATAGCAAATGTTCTAGGAATGTTCTAGATCACTCAGGTAACCACAACGTAAGTTGCTGATTCTAAAAGTGGCGGCGTAGCTCAGTGGTTAGAGCGACGGTCTCATAATCCGTAGGTCAGTGGTTCGAGTCCACTCGCCGCCACCAGATTCAAATGACAGTAAAGCATTTACTGGATTAAGGCAGTTGGGGCCTCTACCTCTGGGGTCGCCGCTTCGTTGCCACTTCGCAAATTTGTGGCTTCTGCGTTGCTATCGGCAACCTTTTCCAGCTTCGCCCGACAGCGGTTGAATGCTGGCCAGATTGAGCGCTCCAAGCGGTTTCCCGTGTCCATCGGTTCGCCCTTTTGGTTCGGAAACATAACCCCGGATTTGGGCCTCCCTCTTCTTGCCGGTGGGCTTCCAGACGCTTTGCGGCTTTGCGAGCGGGCGCGAGAGAGGGATCGCAGTGTTGCGGGCCGGGTGCATGGTCGCATAAGAAAGTCATTCAACGCGGATGGGCAAAAAGCCAGACGAGGTTGCAGAAAACCGCATGCGATATGTTCGCGCCATCACGGCATTACCCGGAATGGGTCGAGTTCGAAAGAGGCCGGGTAGGGTTGACGAGATTCCGGGGCAACCGATTTGTGGCAATTTTCGGGGGAAGTCGGATCAAAACTGCACAAAAAGCGCGCAACGGCGGGGCAGCGGAAGCGAATCCTCGCTATAATCAAAGCTTGCCCTCATGCCTCGGAAACGTCTGATACGTTCCACCACAGTTTTATCCATCCGGCGAAACGGCAGCGTGGTGCTGGCCGGTGACGGCCAGGTGACGCTGGGCGAGTCCGTGATTAAGCACACCGCGAAAAAGATTCGCCGCCTTTATAACGACAAGATTCTCGCTGGGTTCGCCGGATCGACCGCCGACGCGTTCACGCTGTTCAGCCGCTTTGAAGGGAAGCTGGAGCAGTATCACGGCAACTTGGGGCGCGCGGCGGTCGAGCTCTCGAAGGATTGGCGCACGGATAAATATTTGCGGCATCTGGAAGCGCTATTGCTGGTTTGCGACAGGGAGCAGACGTTTCTGCTCAGCGGGCAGGGAGACGTGATCGAGCCGGATGGCGGCGTGGCCGCGATCGGCAGCGGAGGTCCGTACGCGCAGGCCGCCGCGCAGGCGCTGGTGACGCACACGCAGCTTGGGGCGCGGCAAATCGCCGAAGAAGCCATGAAGATCGCCGGCAAAATGTGTATCTATACGAATGAAGCGGTAACGATTGAAGAGTTGTGAGAAAGGGCGGAGGCTAGGGGCCATGGATCAGAAAAGCTCGCTCCAAAGCGAGCCCTGACCCCTGATTCCTGGTCCCGAACCCCCGATCCGTGATTATGGCTATTTACTTACCTACCAGCACCGAAGAAGAACAGCTTGCGCTTGACGAGCTCACGCCCCGTGAGATCGTGGCCGAGCTCGACAAACACGTCATCGGACAAAAAGATGCGAAGCGCGCCGTCGCCATTGCGCTGCGCAATCGTACGCGTCGGCAGAAGCTGACGCCCGAGTTGGCCGAAGAAATCATGCCCAAAAATATTTTGATGATCGGCCCGACCGGAATCGGCAAGACGGAGATCGCGCGACGACTGGCAAAGCTGGCGAATTCTCCGTTTCTGAAAGTGGAAGCGTCAAAGTTCACCGAAGTCGGTTATGTCGGACGCGATGTGGAATCGATGGTGCGCGATCTGGTAGAAATTGCGATCGAGAACGTACGCCAGGAAAAGTTGGAAGACGTTTCGGATAAGGCCGAATTGAACGCCGAAGAACGTCTGCTCGATATTTTGCTGCCGCCGCCACCGCCGCCGCGCCCGGTAGAGAGCACGACCGCTGGCGGAGTCGTGATCGACGGCAGCGCGGCAATGGCCGAGTCTTCTTCGCGCACGCGTGAAAAATTACGGCAGCAATTGCGCGAAGGCAAGCTCGATGAACGGCAAGTCGAGATCGACGTCCGCGAACGCAACTTCCCCACCTTCGAAATCATGAGCGCGCAGGGTGTCGAAGAGATGGACATCAACATCAAAGACATGCTGCCCAACATTTTTGGCGCACGCACCAAGAAGCGCAAGATGAAAGTCGATGAGGCGTTTGAATATCTGATTCAGGAAGAAGAGCAGCGGCTGATCGACATGGATCAGGTAACGCGCGTGGCGATTGAGCGCGTGGAAAATTCGGGCATCGTGTTTTTGGATGAGATCGATAAAATTGCCGGGCGCGAAGGCGGGCACGGGCCGGATGTTTCGCGCGAGGGCGTGCAGCGCGACATTCTGCCGATCGTCGAGGGCACAACCGTGAATACGCGCTACGGCATGGTGCGCACTGACCACATTTTATTTATTGCCGCAGGAGCGTTCCACGTTTCCAAGCCGAGCGATCTCATTCCTGAGCTGCAAGGGCGATTTCCCATCCGTGTGGAGTTGCAGTCGCTAACGATGGAAGATTTTGTGCGCATCCTGACGGAGCCGAAATCGTCGCTGGTGAAGCAGTACACCGCGTTGCTCGAAACCGAGGGCGTGAAGCTGGAGTTCACTCCAGAGGCGCTTGAGGAAGTGGCGCGCTTCGCGTTTCGTGTGAACGAGAACACGGAAAACATCGGCGCACGGCGGCTGCACACCATTATGGAGCGCGTGCTCGATGAGTTGAGCTTCGACGCTCCGGAGAAAAAGGGCGAGCATGTGATCGTCGACGCCGAGTACGTCAAGAAGATGCTGGCCGACATTGTGAAGGACCAGGATCTGTCGAGATACATTCTTTAGCGTGCACGCTCGTTTGGGCGTGGAGAGCCGCTGCTGCGGTGGGGATTGTTCGACTCCCACTGGCCTGCGCTCGTACCCGCTCCGAATGACAGTTGCAGGGCGCCTTTCTCGCCCGCCTTTGGCCAGAAACGGCGAAAGGGTGGAGGTCGCCCGTCTGTCGTTCAGCGTCGCGAATATGGCTGTGGTATATCAAGAGTTGCTCTCCGATGGCAACGGCTCATTCGCACTTTCGTCAATCTCATCCCCCTGACCTGATCGAGCCGCATCTGGTCGAGATACCGGGTGCATGGTTTCTGATGGGATCGAATGCGGGGCAGGATTGCGAGCGCCCGATTCATCGCGTGTGGGTTGATGGGTTTCTGCTTGCCGCGACGCAGGTGACGAATGCGGAATATGAGCGCTTCGCCAGGGCGACCGGCTTGGCGCTTCCTCGGTTCTGGAATGATCCAAATTTCAATCATGCCCGGCAGCCGGCCGCGGGAGTTTCCTGGTTTGATGCCCAGCGCTATGGCCGATGGCTGGCCGAACAGACGGGGAAACCGTATCGGCTTCCGACTGAGGCGGAGTGGGAACGGGCGGCGCGAGGCGATGTTGAGCAGAAAAATTTTCCCTGGGGCGACCAGCCTCCACAATCGCTGCCGGATTACGCTTCCCGTTGGCCGATGGGGCCGGAAGTGGTTGCCCGGTATGCTCCGAACGCGTTCGGCCTGTATAACATTTGCGACAACGTTCACGAGTGGTGCAGCGATTGGTATGACCCGGGCTACTATGCGAGCTCGCCCGAGCGGAATCCGCGCGGGCCGGGACAAGGAACGCGCAAGGCGTCGCGCGGAGGATCGTGGCGGCATCATGTGAAAGTTTCGCGCTGCTCGACGCGGTCGAGCATTCCTCCCGAGTTTCAGTACGCCGATTATGGTTTTCGCGTGGCCTGCAGTTTGTAATTCATGCGGTTACCCTTGCCGCGAACGAGGCACCACTCATGTTCCGCAACGACCTTCTCGCCACTAAGCGCATTCTGATTACCGGAGGCGGCACCGGCCTCGGCCGGGCGATGGCGCAGCGCTTCCTCGAACTCGGCGCCAAAGTTTACATTTGCGGGCGGCGTGAAGATGTTCTCAAGAAAACTGCGGATGAGCTTGGAGAAGGCGGGAAGAATTTTGTGCGCGCCATTGCGTGCGACGTGCGAAACCTCCAGGCTGTGGAAGCGATGATCGATGCGATTTGGAAAGATGCGCCATTGGACATTCTGGTGAACAATGCGGCGGGGAATTTTATTGCGCCCACCGAGAGCCTTTCGCCGCGCGCGTTCGATTCGGTGATGGGCATTGTGTTGATGGGGACGCTGCACTGCACGATGGCATGCGGGCGAAAATGGCTGAAAGGCGGACAGAAGGGGACTGTGCTGAGCATTTCGGCGACCTATGCCCCGGTGGGATCGGCGTACGTGGTGCCCTCGGCGATGTCAAAAGCGGGAGTGGAAGCGCTGATGCGCAGCCTCGCCATTGAATGGGGCAATCGTGGAATTCGCATGAACGCAATCGCGCCCGGGCCGATTCCTACGCAGGGGGCCTTCTCGCGCTTGCTGCCGCGGGCCGAGTTCGAGAAGTTTGTCTTGGAGCACAATCCCCTGCACCGGTTCGGCACCGCGGAAGAGCTGGCCAATCTGGCGGCCTTTTTGGTGAGCGACGGCGCCGGTTACATCAATGGTGAAGTGGTTCGTATGGATGGCGGAGAATTTTTGCAGGGTGCGGGCGAATTCACCACCCTTGGACGTTTGCTGACGAACGAAGACTGGGAAGCGATGAAGCCGCGGAAAAAGAGTTGACGTTGGGTGGTCGGTCCGTTTGGCCCGCGGAACTTGCCCGCGTGCGTGAGATGCCTGGTCCCGCGGCTTCACCGCCCTCGGCCAAAGCACCGAGGGTTTTAGGATAAGCGCGGGACTTCAGAATGACCCCGCATTGAAGTGGCTTTCGCGATTTTCAAACTATGCCCTGCCCGAGGCTGTGGTTTACAGTGCTGGTCACCAAGCCGCCCGCCGGCGATCGATTAAATGCGCGGGAGCGGCGCCTCCTCTGCCGGCTGCCGGGACCTGGCGTGGTCCACCATCGGGTATCTCTGCTCACTTCAAACTGTCTCACCCGTCTAACTCCACCGGCATAGCGGTCGGGCGCGGACGCTCGCGCTCCCTCCCACGCTCATGACCCGGGTTGCGGCCGATCGCTGTTCGAATCCCACAAAAGAAGGAGTGTCCATCAATGAAGGGATCTTGGAACGGAACGCGTCTGCTTGTTTTGTTATGCAGCCTGCTGAGGGCAGGCAGCTTCGCGCAGGGGCAGACCGCCACGGGCGAAACCCTGATGCTCAATCTGCCGCGCGCCAGCCAGCACGCCCTGGTCATGCAGCGCATCGGCATTACGGACATCACCATCAACTATCACCGGCCGCTGGCCAATGGGCGGCAAATCTGGGGCAAGGTTGTGCCTTACGGGCAAGTCTGGCGGGCAGGTGCGAACGAGAATACCACGATCACGTTTACCGATCCGGTCACCGTGGAAGGCCGGCCGCTCGACAAGGGAACCTACGGCCTGCACATGATCCCCGGCGAGACGCAGTGGACCGTGATTTTTTCGAAGACTTCAACGGCGTGGGGAAGCTTTAGCTACCAACAGGATGAAGACGCCCTGCGCGTCGGC
>JASHRB010000433.1 GCA_030037575.1 Candidatus Sulfotelmatobacter sp.
TGTGACCAGCCTTCGAACAAGCTCGTTGTGACCTCTGCTCTCTTTGTTCCGTCATGCACTGCAATCGTGTGCGGATGTCCCTTTGCATAGCCCTGCCACAGCGAAACGCCGGCGTAGGCGCCATCCTTGCGCAGAATGTAATAGGTCATATCGACGAAGCGCAGTTTGTTCATGTCGCTGTTATAGTTGCGGGCAATGCGCTTCAGCGTTTCCATGCCGGCTTCCTGCGGCGGCATGCCCCGCCGCATGTTTTCGACAATCGTGTGCGCGCCCGCCACTTTAATGTTCTCCTCGCCACCGCCAGTCGCGCCCGCCGAACCTACATCCTGATCGGTGTAGCAACCGGCGCCGATGATCGGCGAGTCGCCTACGCGTCCGGGCAGCTTAAACGCCAGGCCACTGGTCGTCGTGCAGCCGGAGATTTCCCCCTTGTCATTCAGAGCCGAACAGTGAATTGTGCCGCTTGGTGGAAACAGGACCTTACGCACAGCCTCCATTTGGCGATCCGGTTCGATGCCCAGTTCGGCCGCGCGGGCTTGAAGCTGCTCCTTACGCCGGCGCCACAACTCGGCCTGCGGCTTGTCCGGCTTGACTTCCGGCGCTTGCCAGTGCGGGTCGGCCAATCCGGGGCCCCACCAATCCTCACTCGAGTGGAACTCCTTCCACAGCAGCCAGATTTTTCGCGAATGGTCGGTCAGCAGATTCTCGCGAGGAAAGCCCACGGCAACCGCGAATCGCTCGGCGCCTTCGCCCACCAGCATGACGTGTCCGGTGTGTTCGAACACGGCCTTCGATACCTGGGACACATTCTTGATGTTGCGCACGCCTCCCACCGAGCCCGCGCGGCGGGTGGGGCCGTGCATGCAGCAAGCATCGAGCTCAACCACGCCTTCTTCATTCGGCAACCCGCCGAGACCGACGCTCGTGTCGTTGGGATCGTCTTCCGGGCCTTTGACCACACGCAATGCGGCGTCCAGCGTATCCCCGCCGCTTGTCAAAAATGTGAAGGCGTCGTCGAGGTAATTAAATCCATTGTGCGCGCAGACGATGATTGGGCGCTTGTATGATCCCGATTGCGAACCGCGATCCGGCAAAGGTTTTGCGCTTAAGCTGCTGGCGTGATCCGCAGAAGCGATTCCAGCACCAACTGCTCCGAGAACGGATGCTTTAACGAAGTCGCGGCGTGAAGAAGTCATGATTCCTCCGGCCTCTTGGAAGGCGGGAGCATATCACGCGAATGGGTCATTTTTCACGCTCATTTGCCGGCATGCAAGAGATTGTGCCCGGCGGACGTTGCAAAATTTCCCGGCCTCGTGCACCCTCGATGGAATGGCGCGAAACCGTTTATCGGCGCTCTCGATATTCTTTCCTGCAATGTCTCTCATTACGGGCGCGGCGACCCTTCCGGCTCAAGTCGCGCCGCAGAGGGGAGGGAACGAATTCCAAGTTTGGGCGGGGGGCGGACATTCCGTACCCGGCGGAACTTCGAATACCGAGCCATTCAACGCGGGAGGAACTCTGGGTTGGGTGATTACCGATCCGCACTGGCCGTGGTTACTGCGCGGCCGGTTTGAATACACTGTGAGCGTGGTTCCGGTGTATTTGATTTTTCAGCCGGCGAGCACCGCTTATGGAGCGGGGTTCGATCCGCTGGGATTGAAATGGGACTTCGTGCGGCGCGGTAGACTTTCGCCGTATTTGGAGTTGACCGGGGGCACGCTATTCAGCGGCAAGAATATTCCCACCTACACGAACACCGTGAACTTCACCCCCAGCGCGGCGTTTGGCACGCACATTCTCGGCCAAAAATATAACTGGAATGTAGAACTGCGCTATCTGCACATCTCGAACGCGGGTCTGGGAATGTACAACCCAGGACTGAATACAGTGCAGGTGAGGCTGGGATTGGGAAGATTTTGGAAGAGGCGCTGAGGGATGACCAGAGACGGTCTGGCCTTCCAGCACATCCCGGATTCCGGCCTTGGCTCGGGCTGACATCGGCGGCACGGTTCCGGCGTCGTCCCGGGCCTAGCCGTTTTGCAGCGAAGGATGTCCCAATACACCGACGCGGAGATTCCTCCCGCCGGGGAAAACGCGGGGACTCCGGGATGACGCCACCAGGACGCGATTCAAACTGAGTACTATCTCCACCACCCCGCTTCGCCTTGCTTCGCATTCTGCCTTCCCGATATTCTGCTCACCTATGTCTACGCTCGTAGAATGTGTCCCGAATTTTTCTGAAGGACGCAACCAAGCCAAAATTGACGCCATCGTGGCCGCCATGAAGATGGATGGCGTTTACTTGCTCGATCGCGAAATGGACGCCGACCACAACCGCTGCGTACTCACGCTGGCCGGCGAACGCGAAGCGGTTCAGGAGGCGGCGATTCGCGGTGTGGGGAAAGCCGCGGAGTTGATCGATCTGAACGTGCACCAGGGGGCGCATCCACGCATGGGTGCCGCAGACGTTGTGCCCTTCATCCCGATCGACGGCGTGACCATTGAAGATTGCGTGGCAATGGCGAAGCACGTCGGCGCGGAAATATGGAAGCGTTTTCAGATTCCGGTTTATTTGTACGAAGCCGCGGCCACTGCGCCCGAGCGGCAAAATCTAGAAAACATTCGCCGCGGGCAGTTCGAAGGCATTCGCGCAGAGATCGCCACGAATTCCGCCCGCAAACCGGATTTCGGCGAGTGCCGCGTGCATCCGACGGCGGGGGCGACGGTGGTCGGCGCGCGCAAATTTCTGATTGCTTACAACGTATTCTTGAACACGCCGGACGTCGAGATCGCCAAAAAAATTGCCAAGGCGGTGCGCTTTTCGAGCGGCGGCATGCGCTTCGTCAAGGGCGCGGGATTTCTGGTTCGTGGTCTAGGGCAAGTCTCCATGAACCTGACGGATTTTGAGCAGACCCCGGTACATCGTGTGTTTGAGATGGTGAAGCGTGAAGCGGAGAGGTACGGAGTAATGCCGGTATCAAGCGAGATTGTAGGCTTGATTCCGAAGAAGGCGCTCGAACAGGCGGCCGAGTGGTTTTTGCAAGTTGAGAATTTCAATTCGTCGCTGGTTTTGGAAAATCGACTGGCCGCCGCGATCAGCGGCAAAATGGCGGTTGGCGGATTGCGCGCCGGGGTCGAGCCGTTCGTTGAGCAACTAGCTGCCCCGACGGCGACTCCAGGTGGCGGAAGCGCATCCGCAGCGGCTGGGGCGATGGCGGCAGCTTTGGCGACGATGGTCGCTTCCATGTCACGGGGAAAGAAAGCGTACCTGGGGTACGAGACGGAGTTGAGCGGAGCGATTGCAGAGTTGAGCAGGCTGCGCGAAGAGTTGAAAGCAGCGATCGAT
>JASHRB010000032.1 GCA_030037575.1 Candidatus Sulfotelmatobacter sp.
GTGTCCATAACGCGGGTCGCTCCCAGATGGCTGCGGCTCTGTTCAACCTCTACGCCGACCGGAGCGGGTGCCTAGCGATTTCGGCTGGAACCCAACCTGCGGATCACGTTCATCCCGAAGTAGTCGAAGTCATGCAGGAGATCGGCGTTGATCTGAGTTCTGTGAAACCCCAACTGCTCACGTACGATCTTGCGAGAACCGCCTCAGTCCTTGTCACGATGGGCTGCGGAGAGGCTTGCCCGTTCGTACCGGGTCTGCGGACGATTGACTGGGCACTCCCCGATCCAAAGGGGCAGTCGCCCGATGCGGTGCGCACAGTCCGAGACGAGATTCACGACCGGGTCAAGGAATTGATCCGCAGCGAGTGCGCCGAGTGCTGCAAGGCAGCTTAGCCGGTTCACTGTCCTTGAGAGGAGGCATCATGCGTCGAGAACGAGCGTTGAAGGCTGTGTTGGTTGTGGTGGGCTTGTTATTCATAGCGGGAATTGTTCCGCTGACGATGTTCTTCTCGCGAGAGCCTGTGGTGCCAATGATAATGAGCACCTATGTCACGCTCGGAATTTTCCTGCTGCTGGCGGTGCGTAACCCTGCGGCGAACCGCAGCCTGATCGCCTTCGCCGGGTGGGCAAACCTTCCCCAGGTGACCATCGGAGAATCGGAAATCGAAGTTCGCTTTCAGAAGCGTGCCCACAATCCTTTGTTGATGGCCGCTGGCTTGGACAAGGAACATCCGTCCATACCGTGGCTGGGCAACAAACGTCTTCAGCTTACCTTCGGCTAGCCTGCCGAAATGCTCCGTGGTGTTAAGTCAATTAACTAACGTGGGAATCGAGGCTAGGTTGACGCAAAGCCGCCTCGAAGAACTCTTTAGCCTTCTCCCATTGCTTGGTTTTTTCCACCGGCGCCTCTTTGCATCTCGCGCGTCAACCATGCCTTAGCCATGGTCCAATCGCGTTTGACCGTGGCTGCGGAAATATCGAGAGCCTCTGCCGTCTCTTCCACCGTTAGGCCGCCAAAAAACCGCATTTCCACGATTCGGCCCTGCTGCACATCCCGTCGTGAAAGTTGCCTCAACGCATCGTCGAGCGCGAGCACATCGACACTTTCCTTCTGCATTACATGGAGACTCTCATCTAGCTCGACCGTGCATTCCGGACCCCGTTTTGCCGCACCGCGCTGGCGCGCATAGTCCACCAGAATTTGTCGCATGAGTTTAGCCGCTATCCCGACAAAATGTGAGCGATTCTGAATCTGAGCGGGGTTCTGGTCAACCAGCCGCAGGTAAGCTTCATGCACCAGGGCCGCGCTTTGCAGCGTGTGGCCCGGCCGTTCCGATCTTAGATAGTGGTGCGCCAAGGTTCGGAGTTCCTGATAAACCGCAGGAACTAGAGCTTTAAGCGCCTCCTGCTTTCCATCCCTCCACTGGGCAAGCAATTGTGTGACGGACTCGGTGGGTCGAGACACTCCCGGGATCTCCCTAACCAATAGCTCGTGGCAACATAGCCACTATCCGACTCGGAGTCAATAGCACGAAATCGGGACGCGCTTTGCGTCAGGCGCTCAGTAACCCGAACCGCTGTTTCACAAGGAAGGATTCGATTTTGTGCGAGAATCTGGAAAACCTCGCTTTTTTCGCGCCTTTTGGACGGTCGTCAGATTGGCCCGCCCGAGCCACCGTCGCTGCGGGAATGTGGAAACCCGCGTTCTGTGCGAGGTTCCAAGCTCCGAGGGACCGGGGATGAACTCGTGCAATCGACCCGCCCTCGCACGGCGAATACGACGGATGTTTACGTGCAGAAGATTCCGGAGGGCGTCGAGGCGGTGATGGAAGTAGTCAACACGGAGCTGAGGGTCAAGCCGAAGTTGGTTGCGGCTAGCTGATGTTCTCAAAATTTGGTACGATTTAGCACGGAATACATGATTTCACCCTTTCCTAAGTGGTTGAAATCAAAGATGTGGGCCTGTGGCGCAGCTGGGAGCGCGCTTCCATGGCATGGAAGAGGTCGTCGGTTCGATCCCGACCAGGTCCACCATTTCCCTCAGTAGGTTAGACGGGGCGAGTGTCCATCGCGGAGACTCCCAAGCGTGAGCAACCTGTGGCGCTGACGGGCCCACCGCAAGGTGACCCCAAACCGTCGGCGCCGCGTTAGCGACCCCGCCTAGTCTAGCTAAAGTCTGTCGTTAAAATTACATGTTGCAAAACCCCGATCATTGCCGAAGGCCCGGTTTTCGCGGGTTCGGAGGGGTAGTTCGCCCCTCTGGAGGCCCGCCGGCGGGACCGGAGGGCCTTGCAACTTTAACCGCGGCGCCATTCGAACCAACACTGGGGGCCCGCGGAGATCGATCCCCGGCGGACCGGTATCGTCGGCGTGCAGCAGCGCATGGTCAAAGGAGAAGTTGGAACGTAGAGGAAGAGATTCGTTGGGGCCGGCCCGACTCTGTCTTGCTTCCAGGTGCAACCAGAACTTACCCGGCTTGACAGCAGGAACCATAACTGCGACTGCAGGAACTAAGAGGCGAGATACGTCCGAGTAAGACGCTCGCCCAGTCGGCGAGTCGAGGAACACACGCGTAGGTCGATCCGCACAGAGGCCCAGGGGGAGGAGGAGGGCGAGGACGAATGCGAGCAAGAGCCATGGGGCGTAGCGCTTCATACTCCTGGTGATGTTGCAGCGCCGGCAACCAGGACTCGGTATCCGCCTGGTTGCCCGGTACCACTTCGTAGCCGCTCACGATGCCGTTCTCCACTTCGTCCACGCGCACCAGTCGTCCAAACTCGTTGGGCTTGTGGGCCTTGCCTTTGCGGATGACCTGGGTATGAGGCTCGAACAAACTCAGGACTTTCTCTACCGCCTCTTTGCCCAACACCACGCGGTCCTTGGTCTGACGGATGACCTTCTGCGCAGCGGCAAGAAGTGCTCCAACTGCGACAGCTGGGCGAATACCGCCAACCGGCTGCCCACCACCGGGAGGCGTCCCTTCTGGAACCGCTGCAGCACCTGCTGGGACTGCCGCACCACGCTTCGGGTCAGGCCCAGCAGGTGCTGGTAGCTGGCGCGCATGCGCTCGCGCCCGGCCTCGGTCTACGACTTGGCGGCGCGGCTGATCTCCAGCAGGCGATACTTCACGGCGCGCGCGTGCTCGATGACGTCCACAGCTCCCTGTTTGCACTCCTGGCCGATTTTGCTCAAGCTGCGGGTAAGCACGCGCATGGAGTCTCCCCGTAACGAGCTGTCGGTTGGATAGTGCACGTTGCTCTCAATCACCGTGCTGTCCACTCGAAATCGCTTCCCCTGCGCGACGCCCTGTTCGCGGGCGATGCCGACGACCCGGCGCAACCCCTGTTCGGTGACGTCGGGACCGAGCAAGGCAAAGGTGCGGC